>NZ_CAHJXA010000026.1 GCF_903644135.1 Sphingomonas bacterium
CCGCCCCGGCCGACCCGCCCGCGCAGCTGGTGCAGCTGGGCGAGGCCGAAGCGGTCGGCATGTTCGATGACGATCAGCGTCGCGGCGGGCACGTCGACGCCGACCTCGATCACCGTCGTCGCGACCAGCACGCCGAGCCGCCCGCCCGCGAACGCCTCCATCACCGCGTCCTTGTCGGCGGGCTTCATCCGGCCGTGGACCAGCCCGACGCGCTCGCCGAACCGCGCCCGCAGCGTCTCGGCGCGCGCCTCGGCGGCGGCGAGGTCGCTGCGCTCGCTCTCCTCGACCAGCGGGCAGACCCAATAGGCCTGGCCACCCTCCGACAGATGCCGGCCGAGCGCGTTGACCACCTCGTCGAGCCGGTCCTCCGACACCACCAGCGTCTCGACCGGCTGGCGACCCGGCGGCATCTCGTCGAGCCGGCTGACGTCCATCTCGCCATATTGGGCGAGCGTCAGCGTGCGCGGGATCGGCGTCGCGGTCATCGCCAGCAGGTGCGGCGGCGCGCGTCCCTTCGCCTGCAGCATCATCCGCTCGGCGACGCCGAAACGGTGCTGCTCGTCGACCACCACCAGCGCCAGGTCGCGATAGCCGACCGCCTCCTGGAAGATCGCGTGGGTGCCGACCAGGATGTCGATCTGCCCCGCCGCTAGCGCCATCAGCGTCGCCTCGCGCGCACGGCCCTTGTCGCGGCCGGTCAGCACCGCGATCTCCACCGGCAGGCCGGCGAGGAGCTTGCGCAGCGTCTCGTAATGCTGCCGCGCCAGGATCTCGGTCGGTGCCAGCATCGCCCCCTGCGCGCCCGCTTCCACCGCGATCAGCAAGGCCATCGCCGCGACCAGCGTCTTGCCCGAGCCGACATCGCCCTGCAGCAGCCGCAGCATCGGCGAGGCTTGGGCGAGGTCGCCCTCGATCTCGCACACCGTCCGCGCCTGCGCCCCGGTCATCGCGTAGGGCAGGCTCAGCGCGTCGCGCAGCCGGCCGTCGCCGACCAGCGCCCGTCCCTTGCGGCGGCGGGTGTCGGCGCGGACCAGCGCCATCGCCAGCTGATTCGCGAAAAGCTCGTCATAGGCGAGCCGCTCGCGCGCAGGTCCGTCGGCCGGATCGGCGTGGACCGCCGCCAGCGCGTCGCGCCAGTCGGGCCAGCCCCGGCTCGCCTTCAGCCCGGGCTCGATCCACTCCGGCAACACCGGCGCGCGCGCCACCGCCTGCTCGGCAAGGGCGGCCAGGCGTCGTGACGTTAGGCCCTCCGACAGCGGATAGATCGGCTCGCGCTCCCGGAACGGCTCGCCCGGTTCGGCGAGGTCGGGGTGGAGGATCTGCAGTTCCTGGCCGTACTGCTCGACCTTGCCCGACACGAGCCGCGCCTCGCCGAGCGGCAGCAGCTTCTTCACATAACCTGAAGCGCCGCCGAAATAAACAAGGCTGACATAGTTGCCGCGCGCGTCGGTCGCCTGCACCCGCGTCGGCCCGCGGCCGCGGCTGATCCGATAGTCGCGCGGGGTCAGCGTGATCGCGATCGTCCGCCCCGCGTCGCTCGCCATCAGCTCGTCGCGCGCCACCCGGTCGATCCAGCCGGTCGGCAGGTGCAGCGCGACGTCGACGGCGCGCGCGAGGCCGAGCCGGTCGAGCGGCTTCGCCAGCGCCGGACCGACGCCCTTCAGCGCGGTGACCTCGGCAAACAGCGGATTGAGGATTTCGGGCCGCATGACTATCTGACGCTATACCCCAGCCGACGGTCGCTGAAAGCGCCCGCCGGCTTATCGCCGTTGGAGCCGCATGGATCACGCCACCCGCATCAAGCGCCTGCGCTTTCGCGCGCATCATCGCGGCACCAAGGAAGCCGACCTGATGATCGGCGGCTATTTCGACGCGCACCACGCCGGCTGGAGCGAGGCCGAACTGGATTGGTTCGAGATGCTGATCGAGGAGCAGGACGTCGACATCATGGGCTGGGCAATCGGCTCGCTGCCCTGCCCGTCGGCCTGGGAGGGCGTGCAGATGCAGGCGATGCGCGCCATCGATTACGTTGCCATCCCGCGCTGATTCTCAACCGAAAGCCTGTTTTGCCTTCTCTCCAGACCATTCTCGACGCTCGCCAGCCGCTGACCCTGTCGGGCGTGCCGTCCGGTTTCCTGCCGTCGCTGCTCGCCGACCTCGCCCGCGCCGGCAAGGGCTCGCGTTGCGTGTTCGTCGCGCCGGACGAGGCGGCGATGCGCGCCGTCGCCTCGACCGCGCCGTTCTTCGCGCCCGAGCTGGAGGTGGTGCAGTTCCCCGCCTGGGACTGCCTGCCCTATGACCGTGCGTCGCCTACCTTGCGCGGCATGGCGGAGCGGGTGGCGGCGCTGCACCGGTTGCAGGCAAAGTCGAAGGGGCCGCAGCTGGTCCTGACCACTGCCACCGCCGTCACCCAGCGCGTGCTGACGCCCTTCCGCATCCGCCAGCTGGTCGCGACGCTCGCGCCGGGCGAGCGGATCGGCCGCGACGATCTGGCGACCCTGCTCCAGGCGAACGGCTATGTCCGCACCGACACCGTCCACGACCAGGGCGAATATTCGGTGCGCGGCGGGCTGGTCGACCTGTTCCCCAGCGGCGAAGAGCAGGCGCTGCGCCTCGACTTCTTCGGCGACGAGATCGAGAGCGTGCGCCAGTTCGACCCCGCCGACCAGCGCACGGTCGGCCGGCTGGACGGCTTCACCCTGTTGCCGGCGTCGGAGGCGCTGCTCGACGAGGAGTCGGTCAAGCGCTTCCGCGGCCGCTACCGCGAGACCTTCGGCGCGACCGCGACCGGCGATCCGCTGTACCAGGCGGTGTCGGAAGGGCGGCGGCTCGCCGGGATGGAGCATTGGCTGCCGTTGTTCGAGGACAAGCTGGCGACTTTCTGGGATCATCTATCGCCGAGCGACGTGGTGGTGCGCGACTCGGGCGCACCGGGCGCGGTCGAGGGCCGGCTGGAGGCGATCGCCGACTATTACCAGAACCGCAAGCGCGCCGAGGGAGCGGCACCCGGAAGCTACCGGCCGCTACTCGCCAAGGCGCTCTACCTTGACGGCGGCGAGCTGGCGGCGGCGGAGCAGAAGGCGCGCGCGCATCTCGTCAGCCCGTTCCATGAGCCCGAAAGCGCGACCGTGCTCGACTTCGGCGTCGACGGCCCGCGCGACTTCGCCCCCGAACGCGCCGCGCACGAGAACATCTACGAGGCGGTGGTCGAGCACATCGCCAAGCTGCGCAAGGCCGGCCGCAAGCCGGTGCTAGCGAGCTATTCGGTCGGCGCGCGCGAGCGGTTGGCGGGGCTGCTCAAAGACCACGACCTCAAGGGCGCGGTGCTGGCCGAGACGTGGCAGCAGGCGCTGGGTGCGGCGGACACCTCCAAGAGCTTCGGCGTCGCGATGGTCGTGCTCCCGCTCGACCACGGCTTCTCCGCCCCCGACGTGGCGGTGCTGACCGAGCAGGACATGCTCGGCGACCGACTGATCCGCCGCTCCAAGCGCCGCAAGTCCGCCGACGCCTTCCTCGCCGAGCTGGCGACGCTCTCCCCCGGCGACCTCGTCGTCCACGCCGATCACGGCATCGGCCGCTATATCGGCCTGACCCAGATCCCGGTGTCGCGCGCCGCGCACGACTGCGTCGCGCTCGAATATGCCGGCGGCGACAAGCTCTACGTCCCCGTCGAGAACCTCGAAGTCCTGTCGCGCTACGGCTCGGGCGAGGACGGCGCGGCGCTCGACCGGCTCGGCGGCGAGGCGTGGCAGCGGCGTAAGAGCCGCATGAAGGAGCGCATCCGCGAGATCGCCGGTGAGCTGATCGCCGTCGCCGCCGAACGCGCGCTGCGCCCCGGCGAGATCGCCGAGCCCGACGCCAGTAGCTATCCCAGTTTCGTCGACCGCTTCCCCTATCAGGAGACCGACGACCAGGAACGCGCGATCGACGACGTGCTCGCCGACCTCGCCGCCGGCAAGCCGATGGACCGCTTGATTGTCGGCGACGTCGGCTTCGGCAAGACCGAGATCGCGCTGCGCGCCGCCTTCGTCGCGGCGATGGCGGGGCATCAGGTCGCGGTCGTCTGCCCGACCACGCTGCTCGCGCGCCAGCATTACAACAACTTCCGCGCCCGGTTCGAGGGCTTCCCGATCGAGATCGGCCGGCTGTCGCGCCTCGTCACCGCCGCGGAGGCGAAGAAGGTGCGCGACGGCCTGGCCGCCGGCACGGTCGACGTGGTGATCGGCACCCACGCGATCCTCGCCAAGTCGATCGACTTCAAGCGCATCGGCCTGGTGGTGGTCGATGAGGAGCAGCGTTTCGGCGTCACCCACAAGGAGCGGCTGAAGGCGCTGAAGGCCGACGTCCACATGCTGACGCTGACCGCGACGCCGATCCCGCGCACGCTGCAGATGGCGATGAGCGGCCTGCGCGAGCTGTCGGTGATCCAGACGCCGCCGGTCGACCGGCTCGCCACGCGCACCTATGTCATGCCGTGGGACCCGGTGGTGCTGCGCGAGGCGCTGCTGCGCGAGCATTACCGCGGCGGGCAGAGCTTCCTCGTCACCCCCAAGATCGCCGACCTGCCCGATATCGAGGAGTATCTCCGCAAGGAGGTGCCCGAGATCCGCTACGTCGTCGCGCACGGCCAGATGGCACCGACCGAGGTCGAGGAGCGCATGTCGGCCTTCTACGACCGCAAGTTTGAGGTGCTGGTGTCGACCACCATCGTCGAATCGGGCCTCGACATCCCGTCGGCCAACACCATGATCGTCAACCGCGCCGACCGCTTCGGCCTCGCCCAGCTCTACCAGCTGCGCGGGCGCGTCGGCCGGTCGAAGACGCGCGCTTATTGCTATCTCGTTACCCCGCCCGAGCGGATGGTGACGGAGGCGGCGGAGAAGCGGCTGAAGGTGTTGAGCGACCTCGACTCGCTCGGTGCCGGCTTCCAGCTCGCCAGCCACGACCTCGACATCCGCGGTGCCGGCAATCTGCTGGGCGACGAGCAGTCGGGGCACATCAAGGAGGTTGGCTACGAACTCTACCAGTCAATGCTGGAGGAGGCGATCATGGAGGCCAAGGCAGGTGGCTTCCGCGAGCGCCAGCGCGACTTCTCGCCCCAGATCACCGTCGATGCGCCGATCCTGATCCCCGAGGACTATGTCCCCGACCTCGACCTGCGCATGGGGCTGTACCGCCGCCTCAACGACCTGGAGGACGTCGCCGCGATCGAGTCGTTCGCCGCCGAGATGATCGACCGGTTCGGCGCGCTCCCCGACGCGACCGAGAATTTGATCCGCATCATCGAGATCAAGCTGAACGCCCGCAAGGCCTGCGTGGCGAAGATGGATGTCGGTGCCAAGGGCGCGCTGGTCAGCTTCCACGACGACCGGCCGCCCAATGTCGACGGCCTGCTCGCCTATGTCGCCAAGCTGGGCGGCATCGCCAGGCTACGCCCGGACAGCAAGTTCGTGCTGACCCGCGCCTGGGCCGACCCCAGGGCGCGGCTGAACGGCGCGCTGCAACTGTCGAAGGGGCTGGCGAAGGCGGCGGGGTAGGTCAGCCTCCGCCGACAAGCGCCATCAAAGCCGCCTCGTCGAGCGGCGGCGCGAGCAGGAAGCCCTGGTACACCGCGCAGCCGGTCGCCGCGAGCAGGTCGCGCTGCGCCGCCGTCTCGACCCCTTCGGCGATCACCGTCAGCCCCAGCGAGCGCGCCATGTCGATCGCGCCGCGCACCACCACCTGCGCGCGATTGTCGCCCTCGATACCTCCCACCAGCGAACGGTCGATCTTGAGATAGTCGATCGGCAGCGAGGCGAGATAGGCGAGGCTGGAATAGCCCGTGCCGAAATCGTCGATCGCGATCCGGCATCCCGCCGCCTGCAGCGCGCCCAGCACGGCGGCGGCGGCGTCGAGGTCGGCCATCAGTTCGGTCTCGGTGATCTCCAGCGTCAGCCGCTCGCGCGAGACGCCGCTGGCGTCGATATGGGCGAGCAGCGTCTCGATAAATCCGGGCCGGGCCAGGTCGGCAGCGGTAAGGTTGAGCGCGACGCGCAGCCGTGCCAGCCTCGGCGGCCACGCGGCCACCTGGTCCAGCACCGCTCGCTGGATATGCTCCGACAAGGCGATCCCGATCCCGGCGCGGTCTGCGGCCGCCAGCAGCGCCTCCGCTCCCAGCTCGCCCAGTCGCGGGTGCCGCCAGCGGGCCAGCGCCTCGACCCCGCTCACCTCGCCGTCCATCATCCGCGCCTGCGGCTGGAACAGGATCGCGATCTCGCCGCGGGTCAGCGCCAGATGGACATCGACCGCGAGCGGATCGTCGGCCGCGGCGGCCACGACGGGACTGCTTGCCGCCACCGCCCGCGCGACCAGCGCCTCGCCGCCCTCCCCTGCTCGGGCGACGATCAGCCCGAGACGCACGCCGAGTACCACGTCGAGATCGTCCAGCCGGAAACGCCGGGCCAGCGCCTCCTCGATCCGCGCCGCCGCGGTCACCGCGCGATCGGCGGCTCCGGCGATCACGGCGGCGAAGCCGGGTCCGGTGATCCGCGCGACCATGCCGTCATCCTCGGCAACTGCCGAAACCTGAGCGGCGATGCGGCGCTCGGCGGCGTTGGTGAGTGCGGTGCCGATCGACCGGCCGAGCGCAGCGTTGACGAGGTCAAGGCGGAGCAGCGCGACATGAACGATCGCGATCGGCTGAGCAGCGGCGAGCCGATCGTCGATCCACTCGGCCAGCCTTGGCGAGCCGTCGGTCGCCACCTCGCGCCGATCCGCCACAACCGGCCGCGCCCGCCCGGCCAGTCGCAGCGCCTGCGCCAGCCCTGCACCATCCGCGCCGACGACCGCGATCTGGTTCGCTCCAGCGGCGATCAGGCGGTCCTGGGCGGCGGGATCGGCTTCGCTCACTAACGCGATCTGCCAGGGCGTCGCCCCCTCGCGAAGAACGGCGATCGCGCCGTCTTCGGCCAGCCGTGCGTCGATGATCGCAGCCGCCGCAGCGTGCTCCGACGGCGAAACGTCCCAACCCGCCTCTTGTGCGATCGCTGCCAGCGCTTCGGCGGCGTCTGGCGACCAAATCTGCACCGAGCTGCGCGTAGTCATGGCTTCGCCTAGCCCAGCCTACCGTGCTCGCCAATGCGCGAACGCCCTTGCCGCGACCGCCGCCGCACCCTAGCTGATCGCGATGGCCACCTCGCTTGCTCCTGCTGCTGCCGGTTCGGGCATGGTCGACGCGCACGGCCGCGCCATCCGTTACCTGCGCATCTCGGTCACCGACCGGTGCGACCTGCGCTGCCGCTACTGCATGTCGGAGCAGATGACCTTCCTGCCGCGCAGCGCGCTGC
The DNA here is from genome assembly GCF_903644135.1 of Sphingomonas bacterium. Taxonomy (GTDB): domain Bacteria; phylum Pseudomonadota; class Alphaproteobacteria; order Sphingomonadales; family Sphingomonadaceae; genus Sphingomonas. The sequence continues at coordinate 7,326 of NZ_CAHJXA010000026.1, forward strand.
TGGCGCTGGAGGAGATCGCGATCATCGCCGAGCGCTTCATCGCGCGCGGAGTCACCAAGATCAGGCTGTCGGGAGGCGAGCCGCTGGTCCGCCGCGATGTCGGCGATCTGGTCGAGCGGCTCGGCCGCCATGTTGGCGACGGCCTCGACGAGCTGACCATGACCACCAACGGCACCCGGCTGGCGCAGCACGCCGAGCGGCTGGTCGCGGCCGGCATGACCCGCATAAATGTCAGCCTCGACAGCCTCGACCCCAACCGGTTCCGCTTCATCACGCGCCATGGCGATGTCGCGCAGGTGATCGCCGGCATCCGGGCGGCCCGCGCGGCCGGGCTGGCCGTCAAGCTGAACACCGTCGCCCTCGCCGGCCTCAACGAGGCGGAGATCCCCGCGATCCTGGCCTGGTGCATCGACGAGGGTGTCGACCTGTCGCTGATCGAGACCATGCCGTTGGGCGCGATCGATGAGGATCGCGCGGACCGGTTCGTGCCGCTGACGCGGGTGTTCGAGGACCTCTCGACGCGGTTTCCGCTGGTGCGCGATGCGCATCGCAGCGGCGGCCCCGCCCGCTATTGGCGTGTGGCGGGAACGGCGACGCGGCTGGGGCTGATATCGCCGCTGACCGCCAATTTCTGCGACGGCTGCAACCGGGTGCGGCTGACCACCGACGGCAAGCTCTACGCCTGCCTCGGCCATGACGATCAGGTCGACCTCAAGGCAGCGCTGCGCGAGGGCGGGATCGCCGGCCTGGATGGGGCCATCGACCTTTCGCTCGCGATCAAGCCGCTGCGCCATGATTTCCGCATCGGCACCGGAGAAGCTCCGGCGGTGGCGCGGCACATGAGCGTCACCGGCGGATGACCGGCACCATGAAGGCGGGTCGGTGACCCATTATGCGCGGCGAGCGCTGGTCGCCTCGCCGACCCCGCCCGCGCAGGCCGCTGCCGCTGCGCTGGCCGACGCCGCCGACTGGGTCGGTATCGACGACCAACCCGACTTGGTGGTGGCGCTGGGCGGCGACGGCTTCATGCTGCAGACGCTGCACCTGATGCTGGAGCGTCGTTCTCAGCCGCCGGTGTTCGGGATGAATCTCGGCACTGTCGGTTTCCTGATGAACGAGTGGCGACCTCATGGGCTTGACGAGCGGCTGGCGCGCGCCAAGCCGTTCATGGTGACGCCGTTGGCGATGACCGCGACCGGCATCGACGGCCGCACCCACAGCCTGCCGGCGATCAACGAGGTGTCGCTGCTGCGCGAGACGCGGCAGACCGCGAAGCTGGAGGTGACGGTCAACGACCGCATCGTCCTGCCCGAACTCGCGTGTGACGGCCTGCTGGCGGCGACGCCGGCCGGGTCGACCGCTTACAACCTGTCGGCGCAGGGGCCGATCCTGCCGCTCGGCTCGGCGTTGATCGCGCTGACGCCGATCAGCGCGTTCCGGCCGCGGCGCTGGCGTGGTGCGATCCTGCCAGACAAGGCGCGAATCGGCATCCGCGTGCTGAACCCTGGCAAGCGGCCGGTGTCGGCCGTCGCGGACCAGCGCGAGATCCGCGACGTCGCCAGCGTCGCCATCGCTATGGATCGCGCCCGCGAGCTGACTTTGCTGTTCGATCCCGAGCACGCGCTCGACGACCGTATCACCATGGAGCAGTTCGTCGCCTGACCTTACGTGGGGGTTGCGTCCTGTTCTTGCGGCGGTATAGCGCGATTGCGACGCTGTTCCCTGATAGCTCAGCGGTAGAGTAGGTGACTGTTAATCACTTGGTCGTAGGTTCGAATCCTACTCAGGGAGCCAGCGTTCCTGCCCGGCGTTGAGCGTCGATGCAGCAGGCAGCGACCATCATAACCGTCGACAGCCATGGTGCCGGCCTGGTCGAGATCACCCGGCAGGTTACCGATTGGGTCAGCCGGCAACGCCTCGACATTGGTCTGCTGACGCTGTTCTGCCGCCACACCTCCGCCTCGCTGCTCATCAACGAGAACGCCGCCCCCGCCGTTCGCCGCGATATCCAGGCGTATTTCGCCCGATGCCCACGCCTATGAGCATGACGACGAAGGCCCGGACGACATGCCCGCCCATCTGCGCACCGCGCTGACGCAGGTCAGCTTGTCGGTGCCGCTGGTCGACGGCGCGCTTGCGCTCGGCACCTGGCAGGGCATATACCTGTTCGAGCATCGGGCGCGGCCGCACCACCGCCAGATCGCGCTGCACCTGATCGGCGAGCGACGCTGAGGCCCCATGTTTCTCGCGTCATTGCAGCGACATAGCTCTACGATCGACAGCGTGGAGCCATCTCGTTCATCGCTCGTTCCACTAACCGTCGCTATACAACAACGGTTCGCCGCCTCCGCCGCGAATGGAGAAAGCATATGTCAGTCCAATGGGGTCGAAAGGCCGTCATTGCAGCGCTCGCATCAACGACGCTGCTGTTGGCGGGCTGCGAGACCGAAACCACCTTCCGCCCGGCCACCGGCCACGGCTTCAATCGCGATGGCTATTCGGAGCGGCAGATCGAGCCGAGCCGCTTCATCGTCAGCTTCTCGGGCAATAGCTCGACCCCGCGCGACACGGTAGAGCGCTATCTGTTCTTCCGCTCGGCTCAGCTGACGCTGCAGCAGGGCTATGATTATTTCGTCATGGCCGGCCGCGACACCAAGCTGCGTCAGCAGACCTATAGCACTGGCGGCGGCTTTGGCCCTTATGGCGGGTTCGGCGGCTATGGCGGGTTCGGTTATGGCGGCCTTGGCGGCTATTGGGGTCCGTCGTGGCGCTATCATGGCGGCGGGTTCGGCGGTTATGGCGGCGGCTTCGGCTGGAGCCCCTGGTATGGCGGCGGTTTCGGCGCGTTCAACGACTTCGACATCAACACCGTCGACCGGTTCGAGGCGACGGCGGAAATCGTGATGCGCAAGGGACCGATCCCGGACGGCAACATCCACGCCTTCGATGCGCGCAAGGTCGTGGAGACCGTCGGGCCGAGCGTCGTGTTGCCGGGTCAGCCGCGCCGCTGATCGCCGGCTCTAAGTGGAACGGAAGGGGCCGGGCGCGCGAGCGTTCCGGCCCCTTTGCTATGCCACCGCGCCGTGACAGTGCTTGTACTTCAGGCCAGAACCGCACGGGCATGGCGCGTTGCGGCTCACTCGCCCCACCCATGATGCCGGGTCCATGCCGAGGTCCGGTTCCTCCGGCCTGATCGTCTGCAACGGCGGCAGTTGCGCCTGGACCAGCCCGGTCGAGCCGGCGTCACGGTCGTTAGAATCGTCGAGGCCGGTGAACGGATCGAAGTGCGTGGTGATGAAGTCGGGCAGTTCCGGCAGGCCGACCGGCGGCTGATACTGGAACTCGGCATGGGCGATGGTCTTGGTCACGTCCTCGCGGATCTGGTCCAGCATCCGCTCGAACAGGCTGAACGCCTCCTGCTTATACTCGTTGATCGGCGTCTTCTGCGCATAGGCGCGCAGGTGGACGACCTGACGCAGCGCGTCGAGCGTCGCCAGATGCTCCTTCCAGTGATGGTCGAGATTCTGCAGCAGGATCGATTTCTCGACCTGATTCCAGGTCTCGGCATCAAGCGTCGCCGCCTTGTCGCGCACCATCGTGTCGGCCGCCTCGCGCACGCGCTCCTCGACGATCTCGGCGTCGAGCGCGTCTTCCTTCAGCCAGTCGTCGACCGGCGGCTGCAGCGCCAACAGCTCGGCGAGGCCGGTCTTCATGCCCTCGACATCCCATTGCTCGGGATAGGAGTTGGGCGGGCACGCCGCGCCGACGACGGCGTTGACCGTCTCGGTGCGCATGTCGTCGACCATCTCGTCGACGGTCTCGGCATCCATAATGTCGGCGCGCTGTTCGTAGACGACCTTGCGCTGGTCGTTCATCACGTCATCATACTCGACGACCTGCTTGCGCACGTCGTAGTTGCGCGCCTCGACCTTCTTCTGTGCGGTCTCGATCGCCTTGGTCAGCCATTTCGACCCGATCGCCTCGCCGTCCTCGATATTGTTGCGCATCATCTTGGCGAACAGCGTGTCGGGGCCGAAGATGCGCAGCAGGTCGTCGTCGAGGCTGAGATAGAAGCGCGACAGCCCCGGGTCGCCCTGCCGCCCCGACCGGCCGCGCAGCTGGTTGTCGATGCGCCGCGATTCATGCCGCTCGGTGCCGAGCACGAACAGCCCACCGGCGGCGAGCACCGCGTCCTTCTCGGCTGCAATTTCTTCGCGGATGCGGGCGATCGCCTCGTCGCGCGGCGCGCCTTCGGGCAGTGTCGCCAACTCGTCGTTGGTGCGGAATTCGAGGTTGCCGCCAAGCTGGATGTCGGTGCCGCGCCCGGCCATGTTGGTCGCGATCGTCACCGCGCCGAGCCGGCCGGCCTGGGCGACGATATGCGCCTCCATCTCGTGGTGGCGAGCGTTGAGGACGGAGTGATCGACGCCCTCCTGGTTGAGGAACTCGGACAGCAGCTCGGACTTCTCGATCGACACGGTGCCGACCAGCACCGGCTGGCCGTTGGCGGCATGTTCGCGGATCTTGCGGGCGATGGCGCGAAACTTGTCCTGAGTGTTCTTGTAGAACTCGTCCTCCTCGTCACGGCGGCGCACCGTGACGTTGGTCGGGATGGTGACAACGTTCATCTTGTAGATGTCGAAGAACTCCGACGCCTCGGTCGCGGCGGTGCCAGTCATCCCCGACAATTTGGGGTACATGCGGAAATAGTTCTGGAAGGTGATCGACGCCATCGTCTGGTTCTCGGGCTCGATCGTCACGCCCTCCTTGGCCTCGACAGCCTGGTGGAGGCCGTCGGACCAGCGCCGCCCGTCCATCATCCGGCCGGTAAACTCGTCGATGATGACGACCTTCTCGTCCTTGACGATATAGTCAGTGTCGCGCTTGAACATCATGTTGGCACGCAGCGACTGGTTCAGGTGGTGCACCACCTGCGTGTTTTCGAAGTCGTAGAGGTTCGCGCCCTCCAGCAGGCCGGCATCCTCCAGCATCCGCTCGACCTTCTCGGTGCCGTCCTCGGTCAGGATGATCGACTTCTGCTTCTCGTCTTTCTCGTAATCGACCGCGTCGAGCCGCTTCACCACCGCGTCGACCTGCATGTACAGCTCCGACTTGTCGTCGGTCGGGCCGGAGATGATCAGCGGCGTGCGCGCCTCGTCGATCAGCACCGAATCGACCTCGTCGACGATCGCCATCGCGAAGCGCCGCTGCACCATCGACGCGCGATCGTATTTCATGTTGTCGCGTAGATAGTCGAAGCCGAACTCGTTGTTGGTGCCATAGGTGATGTCGCTGTTGTACGCGGCGCGGCGCTGCTCGTCGGACAAATTGGGGACGATGACGCCGACCGACAGGCCGAGGAAGCGATAGACCTGCCCCATCCACTCGGCGTCACGCGCGGCGAGATAGTCGTTGACGGTTATGACGTGGACGCCCTCGCCCGGCAGCGCGTTGAGATAGACGGCGAGCGTCGCCACCAGCGTCTTGCCCTCGCCGGTGCGCATCTCGGCGATCTCGCCACGGTGGAGGACAATACTACCGATCATCTGCACGTCGAAATGGCGCATCCCGAGCACGCGCTTCGCCGCCTCACGCACCGTCGCGAACGCTTCGGGCAGGATAGCGTCGAGCTTCTCGCCCGCCGTCAGCCGCTCGCGGAACAGGACGGTCTGGTTGGCGAGCGCGGCGTCGTCGATCGCCGCCAGCGTGTCCTCGAAGCCGGCGATCTTCGCAACCAGCGGCGCGAGCGACTTGACGTAGCGGTCGTTGGACGAGCCGAACAGGGACTTGGCGACGGCACCGAAGCCGGGGATAGGCATGGAAATGTTCCTAACGGGCGATGACGCCGCGGCGCAGATGCGCCAGCGGCCGGAAGATGCGGAGCAGGAATGCCGTCGCGCCGGATCAGGCGAGCGGCGGCCGTCTCACTCGCGCCGGCGCTCGGCGTAGAGGACCCGCGCAGCCGCCACCGACACCAGCCGCGGCGCAACCAGTTGCAGCGGCGGCACCGTGCCATAGGCCGGGACGGTGAACCGCGAGGTCACCGGCGATACCGCCACCAACCGCGGCAGGGCGATCGTCGCAGCGGCGCTCGCCTGTACCGGCTGCGCAGCCGCGCGCGTACCGGTCACGCCGGTCAGGGCGGTCAGCAGGGCTGAGATGAGCAGCAGCAAACGCATGATCAGCGTATTACCGCAGGCGAGCCGCAGCGTCCATGTCCCACGTCACTGCGGCGGCATCGCCGGCTGGGCCGGTGCCGCCGCCGGCGTGGGGATCACCCAGCGAACCGCGAACGGGTAGACACCGGCGATCGGCTGACCGCCGACGTCGGTCGCGGGTTTGAACGTTAGATGCGCCATGGCGATGCCGCAGGTGCCACTATCGAGCGCGAACGACCCGCTCGACGACGACACCACGCAACCCGTAGGCTTGCCGGTCGCGTCGACGGTCAGCTGCGCGCCCACCCTGCCCTGCTCGTTCGCGGTAACCGCGTCGGGCGGGTATGCATCGGCACCGAACCACTGCCCGATCGCCTCGACCGGTAGCGGCCGGTGCGCCTTGCCGGTGGGAGCGGCGGCGATCGCCGCCAGCGCCAGGGTCGCGGTCAGTGCGTCCATCTTCATCGACTCCGATCTCCTTTCCCGACAGATCGGCAGTCTTGGCGCACGATGCAAGCGCTTGCCCGCCAGAGTGCCGCGGGTCATGAGGCGGGCATGACCATCTCGCCGCTCGCCCAGCCTTTCCCCGACGCGCCGGCCATCGCCGGCGTCACCGTTCGCGTCGCGCGGGCGCACTACAAGACGTGGGACCGGTGCGACCTGACCTATGTCGAGCTGGCACCCGGCACCGTTGTCGCGGGCGTGCTCACCACCAGCCGCTGCCCCTCGCCGGAGGTGGAGTGGTGCCGCAAGGCGCTGGTGCTCGGCCAGGCGCAGGCGTTGGTGGTCAATGCCGGCAACTCCAACGCCTTCACCGGCGCCCGCGGCCGCACGGCGGTGGAGGCGATCGCCGCACGCGTCGCGCAACATCGTGGCTGCCAGCCATCGGACGTGTTCGTCGCCTCCACCGGCGTGATCGGCGTGCCGCTGCCGATCGACAAGGCCGAGGCTGGGCTTGACGCCGCCTTCGTCGCGCCCGAAGCGTCATGGCTCGACGCGACGAACGCGATCGGCACCACCGACACCTTTCCCAAGGCGGCGGTCGCGACCGCGATCGTTGACGGCCGCACGGTGGCTCTGGTCGGCATCATCAAGGGATCGGGCATGATTGCGCCCGACATGGCGACGATGCTGGGCTTCGTCTTCACCGACGCGGCGGTAGAGGCCGCGTTCCTGCAGGCGGCCCTTGCATCGGCGAACGGGCGCAGCTTCTCGGCGATCACGGTCGACAGCGACACCTCGACCAGCGACACCGTCCTGGCCTTCGCCACCGGCGTGGCCGGCAATGCACCGCTAAGCGGGGACGACAGCGACGGCGCGGACGCGTTCCGGGCGGCGCTGGTCGATCTTTGCCGCCAGCTCGCGCAGCTGGTGGTGCGCGACGGCGAGGGTGCGAGCAAGTTCATCACGGTCGAGGTCACCGGGGCCGAGAGCGACCGCAGCGCGCACCGGATCGCGATGAGCATCGCCAACTCGCCACTGGTCAAGACCGCGATCGCCGGCGAGGATGCCAATTGGGGCCGCGTGGTGATGGCGGTCGGCAAGGCGGGAGAACCGGCCGAGCGCGACCAGCTGTCGATCCGCTTCGGCACGACGCAGGTTGCGAGCGGCGGCCTGGCGGTCGAGGGCTATGACGAGGCACCAGTGGCGGCTCACCTCAAGGGCCAGGAGATCGAGATCGGTGCCGACCTGGGCCTCGGCGACGGCCGCGCGACGGTGTGGACGTGCGACCTGACGCACGGCTACATCTCGATCAATGCCGATTATCGGAGCTGATCAGCGTCGTTCGATCAGGCCGAGATCCTTGATGCTGGCAATGCGATCGGCAAGCACCAAGCCGGCACTCATGCCCATATGTCCATAACCTTCAAAAGCGCCGGACCTTTGCATATCCACTGCTTCGCGACCGTCGAACGTGATCTTGCACACATGCTGACGAGGACAGGGCGACGTTTCTTCATGACGCGTCTGATCATCGGTGCTGAACCAAACATCCGAGTGATGGCGACTGACATCCCATCTACCATGGCCGCCGTCAATAAATCGTCGTCCTTCGAAGGCGTTAACCCACAATCCTTGATAGGTCCGAGACGGCTTGATCTTTACGCATGACCGGTCACCCAAATTGACTATGACCTGCGTACCATTCTCGATCTCCTCGCGTGAACAGGCTTCCGGACCATTGAACGCTGCATTGTACCCTGGATCGCCGGCGCGGGTGTTCGACGGCGGCACCGCCGCCACCTGAAGCAACAGCGCCGCCGCCAGCATCAGGCCAGCGCGCCCTCCAGCCAAGCCTTGATCCGCCCCTTGGGCTCGGCACCCACCTTGGTCGCTGCCGGCGCGCCATCCTTGAACAGGATCATGGTCGGGATGCCGCGCACCCCATACTTGCCTGGCGCGTCGGGGTTGTCGTCGATGTTAAGCTTGGCGATCGTCACCTGGCCGCCGAGCTCTTCCGACAGTTCCTCCAGGCTCGGCCCGATCATCTTGCACGGCCCGCACCACTCTGCCCAGAAATCGACCAGCACCGGACCGTCGGCACCGATCACGTCGGACTGGAAGCTGGCGTCGGTGATTGTCTTGGTCGGCATGATCAGTCTCCTTGCAGGCATCTATCTAAGTGCGGCGGTCCGCGGCCTCAACCACCTGCCCGCTAGCTTTGCTCCACCGACGCGAAGCCCGGCTTGTGCGCGACCAGCAGATCGGGTGGCAGGGCCAGCAGCAGCGGCCCCGATGTATACAGCAACATCGCCTCGATCGCCCGATCGGGGAAGATCACCGCAAGCGCGGCGGCATAGGCGGCCATCTGGCGCAGGTGATAGGGCGGCACGTCTGCAAGGCCGATCGGCGCGCGTCCCGTCTTGTAGTCGATCAGACGGACAAGCTGCGGCGTGACGAGCAGGCGGTCGACGGTACCCGCCACGACGATGCCGTCGTCCAGC
>NZ_CAHJXA010000027.1 GCF_903644135.1 Sphingomonas bacterium
AGCATATGCAGGCAGATCGCCGCCATCCCTTTGCTGCTCGAGAAGACGACGACGCTCGTCTTCTCCTCCCAAGGCTTTTCGCTGTTGCGGTCGGCGGTGCCCCCCCACAGATCGACCACCGCTTTGCCGTCGAGATGGATCGCGATCGCGGCGCCGAGTTCGCCACGCTCGTCGAAGTTCCGCCGGAACTCTTCCGCAACCTGATGGAACTGCGGATCGCAGAAGCCTTGCACCAAGTCTAAAGCCGTCATCGAACCTGCCATCAAAAAGAGAAAGAGAGCCCGGTGCCGAAGCTGCGCCGCGGCAAATAGTTGACGGCGCGTGACGCCCCCACCAGGCCGGTGAAGACGTTGACGCCGGTTTGCACGGTCCGGTCGGTGATGTTGTTGATGTAAAAGAATGCCTTGAACCGCTCGCTCGCCGGTCCGAATGACGCAGTGGCGTTGAATAGGCCAACCGGTGTCTGTGAGATCAGCGCCGTATTGAACTCATTGAAGTAAATTCTGCTCTTATATGAATACTCGCCACCCAGCCGCGCGACATACCCGTCGATAGGTTCGAACTTATAGTCGATGCCCAGATTGAGGCTGACCTTGGCGACGTTGGGCAGCTGCTTGCCGGCGAGGTTCTGCAACGGGCCTGCGACCGGTCCCGGGATGGTCGCGCCGTTGGAGAATTGCCGAATCTTTGGGTCGAGATAGCCGATGTTTGCGCGCAGCTGCAGCCCTGTCGCTGGGGTGGCGACGATCTCCGCCTCCGCTCCGTTGATCTCCGCCTTGGGCGCGTTGACCAAAGTGGCGACGGTGCCGATCAGTTGCGACAGCTGGAGGTCGTTGTAGATGCTGTGGAAGATCGCGGCATTGATCTGGAGGCGATGGTTCAGGAAGCTCGTCTTGGCGCCGGCCTCGAAGCTGCGCACACGCTCGGTCCGGACGGGCGTGGCCTGGAGCGCCGCCAAGTTGATCGCCGGGTCCTTATACGCGGTCGCGTAATTGCCGTAGACGAGGATGTCCGGCGTCAGCTGCCCTTCGAACCCGACCTTGAACGGCACGAAGGACGCCTTGGCATGGTTGGGTGAATTGACGACGTTCAACAAGAAACGGTTGTCTGGCCACGCAGGGGACCACTCTCAGGGCGGGGGTCGATATGGCGGTGTCGTACGGTTTTCGCTTTTGTACGCCGCGCACCGACAACGACCTTCATGATCTCGGCCCGCCGCCAGCCTGTGCCCGAAGCAACCGACATGGACTTTCGGAACCGGTCGTCCGCCCCAACCGCCGCGAGTGATGGAAATGCAGACCGATCGACATTACGCGCATCTCGCATGGGACAAGCTGGCTTCCTGCGATGACACAATCCCGGCGCTGCTCGCCTGGGGCGCTGACACTTGGGGCACGACCGAGCTGCTCGTTCAGGACGAAGTACGGCTGACCTACGCGGACGCCGAGCGACAATCCGCCGCATTTGCCGCCATGCTGCTCGGACATGGGATCGGCAAGGGCGCGCGGGTCGGGGTCCTGTTGCCGAACGGCGTCGAGTTCCTCGTCACGTGGCTTGCGATCGTGCGCATCGGTGCCGTCGCCGTTCCCATCAGCACGCTTTCGAGCGCGGCCGAGCTCGCGCGTATCCTGCGTTCGTCCGGCGTATCCCTCTTGGTCGCGATCGACCATTTTCAGCGCACGCGCTTTGACGAGCGCCTCGAGGAGACGCTGCAACTCGCTAGCGACAGCAACCGCATCGTCAGCGATGTGGTTCCGCTGTTGCGGTCGGTCTGGCTCTGGCGCGGCCGCGCGGCCTGGTCCGTCGAGATCGACCTCCGTCCCGAGGGGGAAGTCCCAGACGGTGTCGTCCTCTCGGCGCAAGCCGGCGTCACTCCAGCCGACGAGGCGACGATCATCTATACGTCGGGTTCGACCTCCGAGCCGAAAGGTGTCCGGCACAGTCATGGCGCTTTCATGCGCTCGTCCCGCCGCTGGGCAGCGTCGATGCCGTTCCAGCGCGACGACCGCTTCTTCGCGAATGCTCCGATGTTCTGGGTCGGTGGTCTCGTGACGGGGCTTCTGTCCGTGATGCACGTCGGTGCCACGCTCGTCACGAGTACCAGCTCTGACCCGGCTGTGCTGCTGGACATGATCGAAGGCGAACGTTGCACACTGCTTCAGCTCTGGCCGTTCCTGACACGGCGTCTCGTCGCACATGAGAGTTTTGCAACACGCGACTTCCCGGCGATGCGGGCGGCGACGGACCTGGCGTTCGTGCCTCCCGCCCGCCGCCCGAACGGACCCAACCTTTTCGGGCTCGGCATGGGAATGACCGAAACCGCGGGTCCGCACGCGATTGCGATGGAGGAGGGCGATGCCAGCCCCGAAGGTGCGATGGGCTTGCTGAGCCCCGGCATGGAACATCGCATCGTCGACCCGTACATGGGAAGGGCGCTACCAGAGGGCGAACACGGCGAATTGTTCGTACGTGGCGATACCATGATGCTCGGGTATGTCGGACGCGAGCATGCCGACGTCTTCACGCCAGATGGCTGGTTCGCCACGGGCGATCTCTGTTCTCTGATCGACGATCACGTCGTCTTTCACGGTCGCGCGGACACCATGATAAAGACAGCAGGCGCGAACGTCTCGCCCGCGGAAGTGGAGGACGCGTTGCTCCGGGTCGGCGGCATCGCCGAGGTGTGCGTGATCGGTTTGCCGGATGCCGAGCGAGGCCAGATCGTCGGTGCGATGATCGTTCCCGCGGACGGCGTGGTTCTCGATCCGGGGGAGATCGCCCGGCACGCCAAAGCGCTTCTGTCGTCCTACAAGGTGCCGCGCCGCATCTTGATCGCGACGACGATTCCGCTGACCGCGACGAACAAGGCGGATCGCCGCGAGGTCAGAAACCGCCTGGAGAGCGAGGGTTCGACAATCTGACATTCTTGGTGGCCGGATAGCCGGTCAAGCGCATCCCATCACGCGAGAATGACAGCATCGTCCGGCTCGGCTGCGTAAAGCCGCGCGACTTGGTCGGGTCGGAGCCGCTGTACCGCGCGCTGATTGACATAGCCCTTTTCCGCGATCTCCTCGCCGGCGGGGGGCATGTCCAGCACGAGCAGCCGGGCGACGCGCCGCGAGCTGCCGCGCGCCACGGTGTTGTAGCGCGCGACCGCCGCTTGCAGATGGGCGCGGACCGTGGAATGACGGCCTAGCGTTCCAGAGTCCGCGAGCGCCAGCGTTTCCGCCGGGCGCAACCACAGCAGTGCGCCGACATCCTCGCGATTCTCGCCCGTGATGACAGCTTCCTGCACGATCGGTGCGAGTGCTTCAATCAGGGCCAGGCGTAAGGGTCCGACCGCTACCCACGTACCCGACGCAAGCTTGAAATTCTCCGAAACCCGGCCGTCGAAGGAGATCCCGAGCCCGGGCTTGTCCGGGTCGGTCAGGACGGCGGCGTCACCGGTCCGGTAGAAGCCTTCCTCGTCGAAGGCCGCGTCGGTGGCCGCTCGATCCCCAAGGTAGCCGGGCGTGACCGTATCCCCCTTCACGCGAATCTCAAGGCGGTCGCCGACCGGGGCGAGCTTAACCGTCACGCCGGGAAACGGCAGGCCGATCGGCCCGATCTCCTCCATCGGCCGGCTCGTCAGCGTGATGCCCTGCGTCTCGGTCGCGCCGTATTTGGTGATGATCGGGATCTTCGCGCCGGTGGCGGCGACCGCCAGCCGCTGCAGCCGGTCGAACAGGTCTTGGCTCAGGCCCGCCGTCGCATAGTGCAGATATTTGAGGCGCGAGAAGAAGCCGTCTCGCAACACCGGATCGGCTTCCATCGCAGCCGCCAGATGCATGAAGAAGATCGGCGGCGAACCATAGTCGTGCGGATGGATTTCGTGGAGGTTGCGGATCGTTTCCTCGAATTGGCCAGGGATCGGCCGTCCATCGTCGATGTAGAGCGCCGCCCCGTCGTTGATGACGTCGCCGATCAGGATGTTGTTCGGACCGACGTGACTCCACGGCATCCACGAGAGATAGGCGTCGCCCGTGACGTTACCGGCATCGCGGATGTACAGCGTATCGTGTTGCTGGATTACGGCGCACAGCATGCGCTGGGTCTGAATGACCGCCTTGGGCCGCCCGGTCGAGCCCGAGGTGAAGATCGTCTTCGCATGCGTGTCCGGCACGATCGCGTCGATCGATGCATCGAGCGACGGGCCAGGGTCGGTCGCGAGCAGCGTGTCCAGGCCGATGCTGAAGCCGTCAGCCTCGGCCTCCGGCGTCACAAAGATCGTATCCCCGCCATCGATCGCTTGCATTGCAGGGCGATACGCCGCCGCATCGTCCGCGAAGACGAGGCGCGGGCGGCAGATGTCGACCGCGTGGCGGAGCTTGGCGAAGTCGCCGTTCGCCCAGAGGGAGAAATTACTCGAGATCGGCGCGTAAGGCGCGCGCGCCATCTGCGCGGCCAGGATGAACAGCATGTGTTCCGCCGAAGGCCCGGACAGCACCATCAGTGAAGCGTCGGGGCCAAGCCCGCGATCGATCAACGCCTGCGCCAGTGCCCGTGCGCGCTGGAGCGCGTCCCCGAAATGGAGGATCTGCCAATCCCCCAGCGCCCCGCCCGGCAGGCGTTCTCGTCTCGCGACGAACGGCCGGTCCCAATACGCATGTGCGCGGGTCTGAAACAGGTGCGGGATCGAACGCGGCGGGGGCGGCATATCATAGGCCTGCTCGATCAGGATCGTGCCATCGCCACGCCGGAGGACGCTCGCTTTTGGCGGCCGGATCGGCAAGGCCGCATAGCCCGCGTCGCCAACGCGCAGGTTGGGACGATCAGCGTCCATAGCTCAACCGTATTCCGAAAGTACGTGGTCGGGCGAGAACCTGGGTATCCGCCGTCGCGGAGGACACCGTCGTCAGACTGTAGGTTTCGTCCAGCAGGTTCTCGCCCCAGATCGCGATGCGCAGCGACGACGGACCTGGCCTGAAGCTGATCTCTCCGTTGGCGAGAACATAGGGTGCCTCGCGCAAGCGGTTGAGCGTGTCCCAGTAAGACCGGCCGGAGTAATAGAGGTTACCGACGAACCCGACTTCGCCCCGCCCGACCGGCACGCTGTAATCGATTCCCGCGTCGGCGGTGACGAAGGGCGTGCGGATGATGTTCCTGCCCCCGACATCGCATACCGCGGAGCGGTTGCCGCCGATCGGCGTGCCGGTTCCAGCGACGCAAGTGGTCGCCACGGCGGGATCGGCCGTCGTGGTTGGAATCGTCACGACCGCATTCGGGAAGTCCCGATAGGTGCCGTGCAGTGCGGACATGCCCGCGCGGAGGTTCAGTCGCCGCGTCGGTCGGATCGAGAGTTCCGCTTCGCCACCATAGATGCGTGCGCTACCCGCGTTCTGGAGAATGGTGGCGAGCGTCACCGGGTCGCGCGCATTGCTCTGCAGATTGCGGTAATCGGTATAGTAGCCGGCGATGTCGATGCGCAGCCACGGCAGCGGATCGGCCTTGATGCCCGCCTCGTACTGCTTGACGTTCTCCGGCTTGACCGCCTGGAGCGCGGCCTGCGACGCGGAGGCGCTGTTGAACACGCCGCTTTTGAAGCCCTCGCCATATTTGGCATAGAGGTTGAGCCGTTCGTTCGGCCGGAACTGCAGAATCGCGGAGGGCGTGAATTTCTGGAAATTCGCGCGGTTCGCGATCGCGTTCACGGGTCCCGCGTTGATCTGGACATCGATCGCAGCCTGCTTCGTCTCGTTGGTGTAGCGTCCGCCCAGCGTCAGCGATAGCGCGCGGGTGACCTTGTAGGTACCCTGAAGGTAACCGGCATAGCTGTCGGCGGTCATGCGCGGCACGAACGTGGAGGTCGACAGCGCGCCGATCACGCCGGCGGTCGAGACCGGTCGCGAGAGGATCACGAACGGGTTCTGCCCCGATACGTCGTGGAAGTACACGAACCCGCCGATCAGGCTGAGCGGTCCACCGCCACGCGTCGCGACGTAGGTCTCATGGTATACGTTGCGCGAATATTGCGGGTACGTCAGCGTCGCGATCGACGCCGAAGACGCGTCGGAGTCGGCTGCGATCTCCAGATGGTTGGTTTGCCACCCAGTAACGGAGGTGATCGTTGCACCCGCCAATGTCAGGATCGCGGTGCCCGAAACCGATGTCTGCCGCAGCGTGTTGTACGGATCGATCGACAGCGCAGCGGTATACGGGGCGGCCCCGTAGATGGTGCCCGGCACGCGGCGCGCGATGGTGTTGCCGTCGAGCGGGCGATAGGCTTCTCCGGTCGAGTCGTTGTTCTCGACATGTCCGACCGCGAAGCGCAGTTCGAGGTTTTCGGTCACCTTCGCCACGATCTTGGAACGTACGGCGAAATCGTCGAGCTTGGCGTAGCGCGCGCCCGACACCACGTCCCGGATATAGCCGTCGTCACGGTGCGCGACAAAGGCGATGTCGCCAGCCACGTTACCGGACCCCGCCGCACCATAGCCCTTGGCGATCACTTCGTCGAAGCGGCCGTAGCTGAGCGAGAGGGCACCAGTCGGCTCGACGGTGGGCTGGCGCGTGACGATGCTGATCGCACCGCCGGTCGAGTTGCGCCCGAACAGCGCCCCCTGCGGCCCTTTCAGAACCTCGATCCGATCGACGTTGTTGAATTGCAGATCGGCCGCCGGGATGAAGGATTGGTACACCCCGTCGATATAGATCGGCACCGCCGATTCCTCGCCGGCGCTAGTACCTCGCGTGCCGATGCCGCGGATAGTCGGCTGCGGCGAGAATACGGACTGCGTGAAGTTCAGGCCCGGCACCACTTGCGTAAGTTGCTTGGAGCCGTCGATCCCGAGCCGCGTCAACTGGCTGCCGGTGAACGCGGTGATCGCGACGGGTACGTCTTGCAGTCGTTCCTCGCGCCGTTGCGCGGTGACGACGATATCCTCCACGCCAGGATCGGTCAGCTCGGCTGACGCCACCTGGCCGGGAGCGGCACCGTCGGTCGGGGCGGGGGGGACTTGTGCCAATGCCGGAACCGCAGCGAGCATCGCGAACGCCCCGCTGCTCAGAAAGTACGCCAGCCTCTGTGAACGCCGATATTCAGACATCTCTCTCTCCCTGGGGACTCGCTGAGCCCGTATCGGCGCTGCTCGTGCGGCAGCGTCTTCGATCGGATGGATTGTCTGCCTGATCGTCTACTGTCACAAATCTGTTGTGTCTGATCAATCATAGGCGTTACGGATAGATCATGGCGCAGATCTTCGATCCCAAGCTGGCGATCAACTTTGCCGCCGTCGTGCGCAACGGTTCGATCACGGCGGCGGCGCGGGCGATGGGGCTGGCGCAGCCATGGGTGTCGGAGCAAGTCCGCAAGCTGGAACTGCAAGTCGGCGAGCGGCTGCTCGAGCGCACGTCGCGTCACATGGCACTTACCGAGCCGGGAAAACGGTTTCTTCCGCTGGCGGAAGCGCTGGCGGAAGCCAACGAGGCCGCGCAACGCTTCGCGGCCGACATGCGGGTGCGTGGCGACCGGCTGATCCGTGTCGGCGCCACCGACTTCACGATCGGTCTGGAAGAACGGCTGTGGCTGATCGATCGCGTGATCGCGCACAGCCCGCGCGCCGAAGTGGAGATTACCGGCGGCAAGCCGGGTGATCTGATCGCGTGGCTTCGCGCCGGCCAGGTGGACGTCGCGCTGGTGCATTTCTCGCCCGCGTTCGATCTCGATGGTCTCGATGCGCTCGGGTTGGGTCCTCGCTATGCGCATGCGCTGGTGCCGTGCGGGGATGCGCTCGCCGATCGCGATGCGGTCACGCTCGCTGATCTGGCGAAGCGCCGGATCATGATATCGCCCGGACGGAGTGACAAGCCGGCGCGCAGCATGGCGCTCGCGCCGCTCGAGAAACTGGGGACCGAGTTCGTACCCGCACCCGACGAGAACCGGCAGTCGATCGCCACCTTCGCCGCCCGGCAGCGGCTGATCTGCTTCTGGTACTATCGCGAACGGCGCGAGCGGCATGCCGTCGGATCGCAGATCTGCATACCCATCGAGGGGTGTCCGTTGCGGACCGAGATGGCGGTCGTGCGTCGTCACGGGGACACGCGGGGCAAGATCGTGCGGTTCTGGTCGGCGGCCGAAGGTCTGATCGCGCAACTCAGTGCCGGAAACGCGCCCGACGCATGGTGACGAATGCGGCGCGCTCGCGCGCGAGCACGGCTTCGATATCGGGTTCCGCTTCGTTGGCGACCAGCAAGGTCTTGGCATGGCGGGTCGCCTCGCGATCGAACCCCGCGATCCGCGCCGCCAATGCCATCGCCGCGTCCCGCAGCATCTCCTCCGGCACGACTCGTGTCACCAGTCCGATCCGCAGTGCCTCGGTGGCCTCGATCGTGCTTGCCGAGAGGCAAAGGTCGCGCGCGCGGCCATGCCCGACCAAGCGGGCGAGCAGCGCGGTCGCGCCGAATTCGGGCATGGTGCCGCGCTCTAGGAACGGGAAGGCGAAACGCGCACCGGCCGCCGCGATGCGGATGTCGGCCGCGAGCACATGGGTGATGCCGAGTCCGATCGCGACACCCTGAACGGCGGCGATCACCGGCTTCGACCCGGCGAGCAGTTGCACCCAGCCGGTCCCCGCCGCCATCGCTTCCGTGGCCATGTCGGGCCGGCGCCCCGTCTCGGAATCGCGCGGTTCGGGCGATGCGCGCAGGTCGGCCCCGGCGCAGAAGGACGGTCCGTCCGCCGCGATGACGATCGTGCCGACCGCGGCGTCGTCGTTGGCCCGGCGGACGGCATCCGCCGCCGCGCGGTACGTCGCCAGATCCCAGGCGTTGCGGCGCTCGACGCGCTGGTAGACGATCAGCGCGACATCGCCTTCGCGACGGTAGGCGACGGTCATGCCCTTGCGCGCATTGTCTTCGCGACGCGGGCAAGCACCGCGATGGCAAGCGGCACGGTCGCGATCGTAAGGACGGACAGGGCTTCGCCCAGCCCGGCCTTGCCGAAGACATGGTCGGTCAGCAGCCCGACGACGGTCGGGCCGATCACGGTTCCGATCACGGTTATCAAGGCCAGGAACAGCGACGAAACGCGTCCGCGCAGATGATCGGGCGCGAACAGTTGAAGCGCCGCCGCGGCATAGGCGACGAAAGGGAAGGTGAGGCAATAAAAGGCGAAGCTCGCAATCAGGAAGCCGGTCAGTGTCGGCGCACGAAAGGCGAGCAGCATCAGCGGTGCCGACACGAGCAGACCGACGATATGATAGCGCGGATGCGCGTCCTTCACGCCGCGCGCGTAGAGCCGATCGACGATCATCGCGCCGCCGATCTGTCCGAGCAGCCCGGCGGCGAGGTTCTGCACGCCAAGCGCCAGCCCGACTTGCGCCGCGTTCATGCCATAGCTGCGCATCATAAACGTCGGCACCCACGTGACATAGGCGACCGCGACGATGTTGGTGCAGCCGAAGCCGACCGGCAGCAGGACGAAAAGTCGCCAGTCACGCCGTAGCAACGCGCCGAACGAGATGGCATGTCGTACCGGGTTCGCAGCGCCGTTGGCAGGACGGTCGCGGGCCGGTTCGCGCATCAGCAGTGCGAGTGGCAGCAACAGCAAGGTCGCGGCACCGACCGCGAAGAAGACCGCCTGCCATCCGCTCACTGCGCCGATCAGCGGCAGCGAAACGGCACCGCGCTCCGCCAGCGCGTGCACGACAGCACCGCCGACCAGCAAGGCTAACCCTCCCCCGACGATCGCGCCGACCGTGAACACCGCCATCGCGGTGGAAAGGCGGTGTCGCGGGAAGCTGTCCGCGATCAGCGCGTGTGCCGAGGGAGTAAGCGTCGACTCGCCGATGCCGACCCCGGTCCGCCCCATCGCCAGCATCGCGAAGTTACCGGCGAACCCCGTCAGGAACGTGGCCGCTCCCCATAAAGCGACGCCGATTGCGGTGATGACCCGGCGCGGCCAGCGATCGACCGCAACCCCGGCGGCGAGCCCCACCACCACGTAGAACAGCCCGAAAGCCGGGCCGAGCAGGAGGCTCATGTGGAAATCGTCGATCGCAAGGTCTCGTTCGATCGGCGCCACCATCAGGTTTATGATGACGCGATCAACGAAGGAAAAAACGTAGAACGCGAACAACACGGCCACGGTCACCCACGGTGATCGTATCAAGCGCGGTCGCGGGGTCAGACCGGTGCAGGGTGTCATGCCGTCGCCTGCGATGCGCGGTCGGCAAAGACGGGTGCGCGCTTTTCCACGAAGGCGGCAATGCCTTCGGCGAAGTCCGGCGTGACGATCGCGGCGCGAAGTTCCGCCGCCGCGCGGTCGAGCGATCGGCCGAGGTCATGAATCGTGGCCTGGAGCTGTCGCTTGATGACCGTCGCCGACCGCGGGGATACCTCGCGTGCGATCTCGCGCGCCATGTTGGAAGCGCGCGACAGGAGCTCGCCGGGCGGTACGACATCGCCGACCAGCCCGATGCGC
This sequence comes from Sphingomonas bacterium, assembly GCF_903644135.1. GTDB lineage: Bacteria > Pseudomonadota > Alphaproteobacteria > Sphingomonadales > Sphingomonadaceae > Sphingomonas. The sequence continues at coordinate 10,460 of NZ_CAHJXA010000027.1, forward strand.
CGCGCTTCGTAGGCGTCGATACGATGTCCGCGAATCAGCAGGTCGGCGGCGGCGGCGTGCCCGACCAGATGAGGGAGTATCACCGCGATGCCGTTTTCGGCGATCAGCCCGCGCCTGCCGAAGCCCGCCGCGAACCGGGCGTCATGCGCCGCCACGCGAAGATCGCATGCCGTCGCCAGCACGAGGCCGGCACCGGCGCAGGCTCCTCCGATCGCGGCGATGACCGGCTGCGGAACGGCCATCGGCAGGAGATAGCGCGTGCGCGTACCCGGCGGCGCGTCCGTCATAGCCGCGAAGCGGGGATTGTCGGCTTCAGGGGGAACCGACAGCGCCGTAATACCACGGTCCCGGATGTCCGCGAGCCGTTCCATGTCGCCGCCGGCGCAGAAATGCCCGCCCGCTCCGCATAGCACTATAACCCGGACAGCGCTGTCCGTGCCCGCAGATAGGAATGCGCTTTCCAGTTCCCGGCCCATCGCATTGACAACCGCGTTGCGTCTATGCGGGCGATCAAGCGTGATGATCGCGATGGCGCCGTCGCGCTCCACGCGCACGAAGGTATCGTCCGCAGAAATTGGGCTTGTCGCCATCGTGCCTCTCCGGTGGGAAGCATGCGCCACCGCGCATCGCCGACGCCATCCGTATTGCCGAGTGCAGTATCGCGATCCGCGATGGACGCCAGGGGAGAACAGCTTGGCGGCGGGCGTCCGTCTTCCGTATCATGTCGCGCTACGCACCTGGAGCGGGCGGAAGGAGCAGGAATTTGACCGATCTGGCGGCTTTGATCGAAGGCGTGATGGCGGTGGAACCCGATGCGCCAGCGGTCGAATGGGAGGGGCGCTGGCTCGATTGGCGCGGACTCGCGTCGCGCATCGCTGCCGTTCGCGCCGTGCTGGACCGCCTGGAACTGCCGCAGGGCGCGCGCGTCGGCATCATGCTGCGCAACCGCCTGCCGCAGCTGCAGGCGCTGTACGCGGTCGTGTTGCGCGGCGACTGTCTCGTCACCGTTAACCCGACCTACCCCGATGCTGTCGTCGCAGCAGATATCGCAGGCCTCGACCTAGCGGTGGTCATCGCAGAACTCGCCGATCTCGAACGGCCGGGAATGGAGGAAGCGCTAAGCCGCACCGGCACCGCGGTGATCGCGCTGCCTGGGGCATGGGAGGGCGAACCGCTGCTGCGGCATAGTCGGGAACCGGGCGCGGCCCGATGTCCCGCGACGCCCGCCACGATGATCGAGATGCTCACCAGCGGCACGACCGGCACGCCCAAACGGGTCGCGCTGACGCGGCGCGCCTTCCGGGAAAGTTTCGAGGCGACGCTGCATTACGAGCACAGGAGCGGCGATACCGCTCCGGTGCTGAGGAGTGGCGTGCAGATCCTGGTCGCGCCGTTGACCCATATCGGCGGCATCTGGAGCGCGCTCAACAGCGTCGCTGGCGGCCGGAGGATCGTCCTGCTGGAGAAGTTCGCAGTCGCCCCCTGGCACCGCGCGGTGGCGACGTATCGACCTGCGGTCGCGGGCGCGACTGCGGCGGGTTTGCGGATGATCCTGGACGCCGACTTGCCGCGCAAAGACTTGGCCTCGTTGCGAGCGCTGATCGCCGGAACGGCGGCAGTGGACCCCGCGACCATCGATACGTTTCTCGATCGCTACGGCATTCCGGTATTGACCAACTACGGTGCAACGGAATTCGCCGGGCCGGTCGCGGGCTGGTCCTTGCTCGATTTCAAGGCGCATTGGGGTGACCGGCGCGGCAGTGTGGGCCGTCTCCATGCCGGGGTGGAGGCGCGGGTGGTGGATGCCGCGTCGGGTGCCGTGCTGCCGCCGATGGCGGACGGCGTGCTGGAGCTCCGCTCGACGCAATTGCCCGATCCCGACCGCTGGTTCCGGACGACCGATCTGGCCCGGCTGGCCGAAGATGGATTTCTGTGGATCACGGGGCGCGCCGATGCCGCGATCATCCGTGGCGGCTTCAAGGTGCATCCGGCCGAACTGGTCTCGGCGTTGGAAGCGCATCCCGATGTGCGCGAAGCGGTGGTGGTCGGACTGCCGGATGCGCGGCTGGGTGCGGTCCCGGTGGCGGCGGTGATGCTTCGTGCGGGGGTCTCGGCACCGGCGGACAGCGAACTCGATGCGTTCCTGCGCGCGCGGCTGCTGCCCTACCAGCTTCCTGTGTTCGTCGCGGTGGTTGACGACGTACCGCGCACCGGGTCGATGAAACCGATTCTGCCTGACGTGGCCATGCTGATCGAGCGCCTTCGGACGCAAGGCGACAGCTCGTGCTGACGGCGCGCATTCATTCGCGGATCCGGCCCGGCCACGCCGCCAGCGCGATATCGACCATGGCGTCGAGTGCCGCCGCATCCGCGCCGTCGATCGCCTGGACCGACATGCCCTGCGCGACTGCCGCATAGAAGCGTGCCAGCGCGTGGGCGTCAGTATGCGTAGGCACCTCGCCGATCCGCTTCGCTTCCTCGATCCGCGCGATGAAGCCGTCGAACGCCGCGGCGCGGTGCGCGGCGGCGGCGTCGACCGCCGCATGCTGGTCGGCCGCGCAACGCAGCGAACCGGTCGAGATCATGCATCCACGCGGCTGGTCGCCGCGCGTGAATTCCCGGGCGGCGTTGCGCAGGAAGCGTTCGACCATGCTAAACACCGACGTATCGGAGGCCGCCGGCTGTTTCGTGCTGGTCCGGCGACCATAACGATCGAGCGCCTCGCGATACAGCGCCTCCTTGCAGCCGAACGCCGCGTAGAGTGTCGGCGGGGTGAAGCCCATCGCCTCGGTCAGCATCGCGATCGACGTCCCCTCATAGCCGTGCCGCCAGAATAGACCGGTCGCAGCATCCAGCGCCGCGGCACGGTCAAACCGGGGCGGGCGTCCGCGCCGACGAACAGGCTGTAATACGGGAGCGTTTGACATCACGACAGGCTTTATATAGCGATCATAAAGATAAATCCATCGCCCTGACGTACGTGCCGGGCGACCCACAGGAGCATGCAATGGCCGAAGACATAGCGCCGGGTACGGTACTCGTCACCGGAGGATCGGGCTATCTCGGCAGCTGGATCGCGGTCGGCCTGTTGCGGCGGGGCTATCGCGTTCGAGCGACGATCCGCAATCTGGCGCGGCAGGACGAGGTCCGCGCGATGATCGCGAGCGAGGTTGATCCCGGCGATCGCTTGTCGTTCGTCGCGGCCGACCTGCTGAAGGACGACGGCTGGGACGCGGCGGCGCAGGGTGCCGATTATGTGATGCACGTCGCATCGCCGATGCCGATCGGCGAGTTTCGCGGACATGATGTGATCCGCCCAGCGCGGGAGGGAACGCGCCGCGTCCTCACGGCGTCGGCGAAAGCCGGTGTGAAGCGGGTCGTGCTCACCTCGTCCATGTCGGCGGCAACGCCAAAGGATAAGGAGCGGCAGGTGAGCGAGGAGACGGTCTGGACCGATGTCCCCGACAAACCCGCCTTCAACTACGCGCGCGCGAAGACGCTGGCCGAACAGGACGCCTGGGCGTTCGTGCGGGAGGAGGGTCGCGGGATGGAGTTGGCGACCGTGCTGCCGAGCCAGATCCAGGGACCGGTGCTTGGCAGCGATTTCTCCGCCTCGGTCGGCGTGATCGCGATGATGCTGCGCGGCAAGATGCCCGTCTTGCCACGGATCGGCTTCGGCATCGTGGATGTGCGCGACCTCGTCGACATCCACATCCTGGCGATGACCGAACCCCAGGCGGCGGGCGAGCGTTTCCTGGCGACCGGCGACTTCCTCTGGTTCACCGACATCGCCCGCATCCTGCGCGAGAAGCTCGGTGCGCGCGCGGACAAGGTGCCGACGCGCAAGCTGCCCGATCTGGTCGTGCGTATCGGGGCATTGTTCAACCCGGAGATGGCACAGATGGCACCGAACCTCGGGATCCAGACGAAGGCCAGCATCGCCAAGGCCGAACGCCTGCTCGGCTGGAAGCCGCGCCCGGCCGCGGAGTCGATCGTCGATGCGGCCAACAGCCTGATCGCGCATGGATTGGCTTAGGTCCGGATCCTAAGCGGGCCCCGTGCGGTTACGCTGATCGGCGAACGCCTTGAGAAAACTGGGCGCGCCCGAACCGGCGCTCAGGCCGCCATCGACGACGATATTGGCGCCGGTCACGTAGCTCGCCTCGTCGGACGCGAGGAAACACATGACCGCCGCGATCTCCTCCGGGCGCCCTCCGCGCCCGAGCGGCACGCGCTCGGCATATTCGTGCGCGAGATACTCCATCTTCTGCAACGCGACATTGGGCGGGGTCAGTGTGAGGCCGGGCGATACGCAGTTCGCGCGAACGCCGTCTCGACCGTATTCCAGCGCGATCGTCCTAGTCAGGTTGATGACCGCCGCCTTCGCCGCGTTATACGCCGCCTGACCCGGATCGCCGCCCAACCCGGAAGTCGAGGCGGTGTTGATGATTGCGCCGCGCGTGGCGATCAGATGCGGCAGCGCCGCGCGCGTTCCATGGAACACGCCGTCGAGGTCGATGGACAACACGCGCCGCCAGTCGGCGGGATCGAGTTTGCCGACTCGCCCCAATACCCCGACGCCCGCGTTGTTCACCAGGATGTCAAGCTTGCCGAACCGGGCGATCACCGCCGCGATCATAGCCTCGCACGCCGCCGCGTCGCCGACATCCGCCGTCACCGCTACGGCGCGATCCTCGCCAAGCGTCGTGACGCGTGCCGCCAAGGCGGTCGCATCGACGTCGGCTAGCGCCACTAGCGCGCCCTCGCTCGCCATCCGCTCGGCGACGGCCCAGCCGATGCCGGAGGCCGCGCCAGTGATGAGCGCGACCTTGCCCTCCAGGCGACGCGCGGTTCCACCCGGCATGTCAGCCCTCCGCTTCATCGTTGCCGGCCTGCGCGTGCTGGCGCGCACCATAGAGCCCGGAATAGGTTTTCTCGTCCATCTTCCTGGTCATGCCCGCCTGCACCACCTCGGGCCGCAAGCGATCGGTGAGCAGCGTCATTCCCGTCACCACCGCCGGGCGCGCCGCGATCGCGTCGCCCCAGCGTTCGAGCGCGGGTCGCGGCTCGGTCGAGACCAGCTTCATCGTGTCCCACCAGGGATAGACCGCGATGTCGGCGATGCCGTACTCGTCGCCCGCGAGATATTCGGCCTGTTCGAGCCGCTGGTTCATGACGCGCATCAGGCGGTTCAGTTCGCCGGCATAGCGATCGATCGCGAGCCGGATCTTCTCGGGAGCGTAGAAGCGGAAGAACGCGAATTGTCCGGCCATCGGCCCCACTCCCGACATCTGGAACATCAGCCATTTCAGGCATTCGATCCGGGCGCGGGGGTCGGCCGGGATGAACCGGCCGTATTTCTCGGCGAGATAGATCAGGATCGCACCGGATTCCCACACTGGGATGGGCGCGCCGCCCGGTCCATTGGGATCGACGATCGCGGGCATCTTGTTGTTCGGGTTGATGGCGAGGAATGCCGGCGTGAACTGGTCGCCGGCGAGGATGTCGATTTCGTGGATCACATAGCGAGCACCAAGTTCCTCCAGCATGATGAGGATCTTGCGGGCATTGGGCGTGGGGCCTGCGTAGAGGTCGATCATTGATGGTCTCCGTCTGGGGTCGGGCGTGGAGGGAGCGGACGGCCGTCGTGCGTGGGCGGGTGGCGG
>NZ_CAHJXA010000028.1 GCF_903644135.1 Sphingomonas bacterium
CGCGCCACCGCCGGCGCGACCTGCGGCATCCGCGCGGCAGGCGTGCCGGCGCGGGGCGAATAGGGGAAGACGTGCGCGTGGACGATCGCGCAATCGTCGATCAGCGCCAGGCTGTCCGCCGCCATGGCGTCGTCCTCGGTCGGGAAGCCGGCGATCAGGTCGGCACCGATCGCGATGTCGGCGCGCTTGGCCTGCAGCCGCTCGACCAGCGCAACCGCCTGCGCACGGCTGTGCCGCCGCCGCATCCGCTTGAGGATCAGGTCGCTGCCCGCCTGGAGCGACAGGTGGACGTGCGGCGCGACGCGGGACTCGCCGGTCAGCAGCTCCTCCAGCAACGGGTCGACCTCGATCGAGTCGAGCGATGACAGCCGCAGCCGGGGCAGGGCGGGGACGGCGCGCAGCACCCGCTCGACCAGCACCCCCAATGTCGCCGCGTCGGGGTGCGCGTAGCTGGTCAGGTCGACCCCGGTCAGCACCACCTCGCAATGCCCCGCCGCGACCAGCCCGGCGACCTGCTCGACCACCGCGTCGGGCGCGGTCGACCGGCTCGCCCCGCGCCCGGCGGGGATCGCGCAGAAGGTGCAGGCATGGTCGCAGCCGTTCTGCACCGCGACCAGCGCGCGGGCGTGACGTGCGAAGGTGGCACGCGGCGCGGCCGCGAGGGCGCTTCCCCAGCTGGCCGACAGCAGCTTGGCGGCGTTGCCGACCACCCGGTCGACCTCGGCCATCGCGCCGAAGCCGGCGGGGTCGATCGTCGCCGCGCAGCCGGTGACGATCAGCTCAGCGCCGGGCCGCTCCCGCCGCAGCCGCCGGATCGCGGCGCGCGTCTCCTTTACGGCGGCGCCAGTCACCCCACAGCTGTTGACCACCACCGCGTCGCGGGTCCCGAGCAGGGCGCGGATGGTCTCGCTTTCGGCGATGTTGAGGCGGCAGCCTAGGGTGATGACCTGGGGGGCGGGGGGCATGGCGGGACGTCTAGCGGGGGACGGAGGACGGGTCTATGCGGACCGGCGGTGAGTGAACGTTGCTATCGGTTAAGCCAGGCCATAACGTTCTGCTTCTGCGATTTGGTAAGAAGTTCATGTCTTTTAAGATCATCTCCGGCTTCCTCGCGCTGATCGTCGTGGGTCTGACCGCGTCGCTGGCATATGCGGTCCATACGGGCGTGGCTCACACCAAGAGTGGTGGGATCGTTCTACTGTCTTCTGATCCAAGCGGTTTTTGGACGTTGGCTGCGATCCGAGCAGCGATTACCGCTGCGTTTGCATGGGGCACCGTGAAGGCGTGGCACGCTGGTCGCCAGCATCCGAACTTCTAACCTGGCACAATAGGCCTTGACCTTGCATTGATAGGGTTCTTCTTGTAGTAAAGCCAACACGTTCAGCCCCCGAACGCACCCCCAGCGCCCACCCGGCGCACGCTGGCCGACGAGGTTTCGTCCGCCGGCGTTTCGTGCGTTCGGCGGCCGTGAAGGAGGTGAAGGCGCATGTTCGATAGTCTGAGCGACCGGCTTGGCGGCGTCTTCGATCGCCTGCGCGGGCGTGGCGCGCTGACCGAGGCGGATGTGCGCGGGGCGATGCGCGAGGTGCGGGTCGCGCTGCTGGAGGCGGACGTGGCGCTGCCGGTAGCGCGCAAGTTCGTCGACGAGGTGACCGAGCAGGCGGTCGGCGCGAGCGTGCTGCGCTCGATCACGCCGGGGCAGCAGGTCGTCAAGATCGTCAACGACGCGCTGGTCGCGATGCTGGGCGGCGACGACCCCGACGCCGCAGAGCTGCACCTGGGCGTCACGCCGCCGGCGATCGTGATGATGGTCGGCTTGCAGGGGTCGGGCAAGACCACCACCACCGCCAAGATCGCCAAGCGCCTGAAGGGCCGCGACGGCAAGAAGATCCTGATGGCGTCGCTCGACGTCAACCGCCCCGCCGCGCAGGAGCAGCTGGCGACCTTGGGCACCCAGGTCGAAGTCGCGACCCTCCCGATCGTCGCCGGGCAGCAGCCGGTGGAGATCGCGCGGCGCGCGCTGCAGGCGGCGAAGCTACAGGGTTACGACGTGCTGATGCTCGACACCGCCGGGCGGCTGCACGTCGATCAGGCGCTGATGGACGAGATGAAGGCGGTCGCCGACATCGCGCGGCCGACCGAGATCCTGCTCGTCGTCGACTCGCTGACCGGTCAGGACGCGGTCAACGTCGCGTCCAATTTCAGCGAGCAGGTGCCGCTGACCGGCGTCGTCCTGACCCGCATGGACGGCGACGCCCGCGGCGGTGCGGCGCTGTCGATGCGCGCGGTGACCGGCAAGCCGATCAAGTTCGCCGGCACCGGTGAGAAGATGGACGCGCTGGAGGCGTTCCACGCGTCGCGCGTCGCCGGCCGCATCCTCGGCATGGGCGACGTCGTGTCGCTGGTCGAGCGCGCGGCGGAATCGATCCAGCAGGAAGACGCCGAGCGCATGGCCGCTCGCATGGCGAAGGGGCAGTTCGACCTGAACGACCTGCGCGGCCAGCTGGCGCAGATGCGGCGGATGGGCGGGCTGGGCGCGCTCGCCGGGATGATCCCCGGCATGAAGAAGGCGCAAGGGCAGGTGCAGGCGGCGGGCGGCGAGAAGGTGCTGGTCCATATGGACGCGATCATCGGCTCGATGACGCTCAAGGAGCGCGCCAAGCCCGAGATCATCTCCGCCAAGCGCAAGATCCGCATCGCCAAGGGGTCCGGGCTGACGGTGCAGGAGGTCAACAAGCTCCTCAAGATGCACCAGGAGATGGCCGGGGCGATGAAGAAGCTCAAGAAGATGGGCGGCCTCAAGGGCATGATGAAGATGCTCGGGGGTGGCGGCTCCGGCGGCGGCGGCATGGGTGGTTTGGGCGGTGCGCTCGGCGGTCCCGACCTCGCGGAGGCGATGAAGGGCATCGGCAAGGGCATGGGCGGCCTGCCGGGGCTGCCCGGCGGACCGGGCGGCCTGCCGCCGGGGTTCGGCGGCTTCGGCAAGAAATAACTCGATCAACAATCTGGAAGGAAGATACACATGGCAATCAGCATTCGTCTGTCGCGCGGCGGCTCCAAGAAGCGGCCCTATTATCGCATCGTCGTGGCCGATGCGCGCAGCCCCCGCGACGGCAAGTTCATCGAGAAGATCGGCAACTACAACCCGCTGCTGGCGAAGGACTCCGACCAGCGGATCGTCCTTGATGCCGAGCGTGCCAAGCACTGGCTGTCGGTGGGCGCACAGCCGACCGATCGCGTCGCCCGCTTCCTCGACGCGGCCGGCGTGCGCGAGCGCGCGGCGCGCAACAACCCGAACAAGGGCAAGCCGGGCGAGAAGGCGACCGAGCGCGCCGAGGAGCGGGCCGAGAAGCTGAAGGCGGAGCAGGCGGCCGCCGCCGAAGCCGCGGCGGCTCCCGCTGCCGACGCGCCCGCGGAGGCCGAGGCGACCGCCGAACAGTGATCCCTTTGCATGGTGGTGCGTTGCTGACCGGTAACCGCGAAGGAACGCACCATGGCCTCGATCCCTCCCGCTCAGCCCGATCCGCGAACCGTCGCCGATGACGACGAGGACGCGATCGGACAAGGCGTCTCGAGCACCGACCCTGCCGAAGGCGACGACGACGAGCCTGGCGAGCAAGCCGGATCGCCCCGCGGCTGAGGCGCGCCCAGCGTCGATGCCCGTCGTCATGGCGGCGGTCATCGGCGCGCACGGCATCGGCGGCGAGGTGAAGCTCAAGGTCTTCGCCGACGATCTCGCGCCCTATCGCTCGTTCAACGACGGCGCGCTGACGCTTCGTTCGTTGCGGGAGGGCGGTATCGCACGCTTCGCCGAAGTGGCCGACCGAACGGCGGCAGAGGCATTGCGCGGCACGTTGCTGACCGTGCCGCGCGAGGCGCTGCCTCCCCTGCCGGACGGCGAATATTATCATGTCGACCTGATCGGACTGGCCGTCGAGACCGACGGCGGAGTGCCGGTCGGGCGCGTCGTGGCCGTCGATAATTTCGGTGCCGGCGACATTCTCGACATCGAGAAGCCCGACGGCAAGCGCTTCATGGTGCCGGTCGCGGTTGCCACGATCGGCCTGACGGCGGTGGTCCCGGCAGCGTTCGTCGAATAGCTGAGCTTGGCGACTAGCGCGCCAGCGTTCTAGTTTCCGCCAGGTCGTTGCGGATCGTCGTCGCCGCCACACCGGCTTCGCCCATGGCATGGCTGATCTGGTCGAGCCCCTTGGCGACGTCGCCCGCCGCGTAGAGACCGGGGATGCTGGTACGCTGGTGGTCGTCGACGGCAAGGCAGCCGTCGTCGGTCGCGTCAGCACCCAACGACACTGCGAGGTCGGAGCGGATCACCGATCCGAGCGCCGGGTAGACGCTGTCGAACGCCAGGTCGCCCTGCGGTGTCGGCACCACGATGGCCTCGTCCTCGATCCGCAACGGCTCGCACGGGCCAGCGACCGCATGGATGCCGAGTTCATCCAGCCGCGCCCGCTCGGCGTCGCTCAGCTCATGTTCCTGATCGGGCGCGACCAAGGTCACGTCGCGGGTGTACATGCGCAGGAACACCGCCTCGTTATAGCCATGGCTGTGGGTGCCGATCACGCCGACCTTCTTGTCGGTGACCTCATAGCCGTCGCAGATCGGGCAGTAGCGCAGCAGCCCCCGGTGCAGCGCCAGCGCGTGGCCGGCGTCGTCGATGCGCGGCCGGTTGTTGACCACGCCGGTCGCCAGCAGGACGCTTCGCGCGGTGATCGTCTCGAGCGCGGTGCGAGCGACGAACAGCTCGCCGTCGCGCGCGATGTGCTCGATCGTCGCATCGGTCACCGCTGGGCCATATTCCTCCGCCTGCTCACGCATCAGCCGCAGCAGCTCGGTTCCGGCAATGCCGCCAGGATAGCCGGCGTGGTTGCGCGTCCGCGGGATCCACGCCGCCCGGCTGGCTCCTGCGTCGATCACGCGAAGCGTCAGGTGGAAGCGGGCAAGATAGATCGCTGCAGTCAGCCCGGCCGGGCCGCCGCCGATGATCAGACAGTCGATCACATCACTCATGGCGGTGAGAGCGCCCGGCCCTTGTCATCGTTCCGCCGCAACGTTGACGCTTGAGCGGTCGGTCGTATATACGGGATGTATATACGGAGTGAAGCCATGGGCGACGAGTATCGTGCGAAAGTATTCAGGTCGGGCAATTCATTGGCTTTGCGCCTGCCCAAGGCGCTTGGCCTGAAGGACGGGACGGAGATGCGGGTGCGCGAGGAGCAGGGCCGCTATGTCGTCGAGCCGGTGGAAGCGCCGAAGCGGAAGATCGACCTGACCGGCATCTGGGGGTCGATCCCGGGGTTGAAGCCGCTGCCTCCCGAAGATCGGTTATTCGAAGAGCGTGAGCTGGATTGGGAAGGGAAGCTGCTCGACCGTGGCTGAGGCAGCCTTCCTACTCGACAGCAACATCTGCATTTATATCCTGGAAGGTCGACTGCCGTGGCTGCGCCGGCGGGTGGAGGAGTTCGAGCCGGGTCTGCTGGTGACCTCCGCGATTGTCTTCGGCGAAGTGATGATCGGCGCGTCGAAGCGCGAGGCGACAGTGGAGGCGCGGCGGTTCTTCGAGGTGGTGCCAGTTTTGCCCTTCGACGAGCGGGCTGGTCTCGCCTATGCTCGCCTCCCGTTCAAGCGTGGTCTTTATCACCTGATCGCCGCCCACGCGCTGGCGCTCGACCTGACGCTGGTGACGAACAACGAGCGTGATTTCGGTGACATCGCCGGGCTCCGCGTCGAGAACTGGACTCGATGACGTGGCGTGCCGCCGTGCTGACCTTGTACCCGGCGATGTTTCCCGGGCCACTCGGCCTGTCGCTGGCGGGCCGAGCGCTGGTGGAGGAGCGCTGGTCGCTGGCCGCGACCAACATTCGTGACTTCGCCAGCGATCGTCATGCCACCGTCGACGACACCCCGGCGGGCGGCGGTGCCGGCATGGTGTTGCGCGCCGATGTCGTCGCTCGTGCGCTCGACAGCGTTGCGGATGGCCGACCGACGCTGGCGATGACTCCGCGGGGCGCGCCTCTCACCCAGGCGCGCGTCCGCGACCTGGCGTCGGGCGAGGGCGCGGTGCTGCTCTGCGGGAGGTTCGAGGGCTTTGACGAGCGGCTGTTCGAGGCACGCGCCATAGAGCAGGTGTCGGTCGGCGACTATGTCCTGTCGGGCGGCGAGATGGCGGCGCTGGTGCTGCTCGACGCTTGCGTCCGGCTGCTTCCCGGCGTAATGGGCTCGGCCTCCAGCGGGGATGACGAGAGCTTCGAAACGGGGCTGCTCGAATACCCGCATTATACCCGACCACCGACGTGGGAAGGGCGCACGATCCCCGAAGTGCTGCGATCGGGGGATCATGCGAAGATCGCGGCCTGGCGCAAGTCGATGGCCGAGACCGATACACGGCTAAGGCGGCCGGACCTGTGGGAGCGCCATGAGGGCGCTCGGGTCCAGTCGCCCTCTGGCGCGCGGCGACGGAAGGACGAGACATGAACCTGATCCAGACGCTCGAAGCCGAGCAGATCGCCAAGCTGACCGGCAACCGCGCCATCCCCGAGTTCCGCCCCGGCGACACGCTGAAGGTCGGCGTCAAGGTGGTTGAAGGCGAGCGCACCCGTGTCCAGGCCTATGAGGGCGTGTGCATCGCCCGCGCCAACAAGGGCATGGGAAGCAGCTTCACCGTGCGCAAGATGAGCTTCGGCGAGGGCGTCGAGCGCGTCTTCCCGCTCTACTCGCCCAACATCGACTCGATCGAGGTGGTCCGCAAGGGCGCCGTCCGCCGCGCCAAGCTCTATTACCTGCGCGGCCGCACCGGCAAGTCGGCGCGCATCGCCGAGCGCCGCGACACCCGCCCGGCCAAGGGCAGCACCGCCGCCGAGTGAGGCAGCCCCGCTAAGCTGTTGCGAAACGGCCGTTCCGTCTGGAGCGGCCGTTTTTTCGTTGCGGATGTGGTGCGAAACGATAGCGTCCGCTCCGAGGGACGAGTCGATGGATGACGCTAAAGGGACTGCGGCCGGCGTTGCTGTGATCACCAGCGCCGCCGAGCCGGATGGCGCGCCGCGCCTCGCCGGGCTCGACATCCTGCGCGGGATCGCGATCCTCTGCATCCTGTTCATGAACATCAACGACATGGGCGCGTCCTTCGCCAATTTTGGCATGGCCGTCCGCAATCTCGGCTGGACGCCGGCCGACCGGGCCGCATGGTTCCTGCGCGAGGTGCTCGCAGACGGCACGGCGCGCTGCCTGCTGGAGATGCTGTTCGGCGTCGGCATGGTGATCCTGACCGATCGTGCCGCAGGCGCGCTCGGGCAGGCGGCGGTGCGGCCAAGCGGTCGGCTGGCGCGGACGGTGCGCTGGCTGTTCGGTCCATGGGCGGTGATGCGCGCTTATTACTGGCGCAACTTCGTGCTGTTCATGTTCGGCGTCGCGCATCTGTCGCTGCTGATGTGGCCGGGTGACATCCTCCACACCTATGGCGTGGCAGCGATGGTCGCGTTCCTGTTTCGCAGGCTGGGGCCGAAGACGCTGCTCGGCTTTGGTCTCATCCTGGCGGTAGTGCAACTGGGAGCGGCGGGCTTTTTCCTCCAACGCGCCCAGACGAGCATCGCGCGGATCGCCGACATCCGCGCGGGTCACCATGCACCGGCGTCGGCGGCCGACCGCAAGATGATCGCCGCGCTGAACAGGACGCTGCACGCTCGCGCACTCGGCCGCGCGCAGCAAGCGCGCCGGATTGCCGCCGATGATCGTGATCAATCCGCCGCGACCGGCAGCGCGGCACGCTGGTTTGCGGCGGCCTGGCGCAACGACGCCTTTTTCTACCTCGGCATCGGCGAGGGTGCGAGCATCATCGAATGGGGCTCCATATGGGAAGCGGCGGGCACCATGCTGATCGGCGCGGCGCTGTTCCGCTGGGGCGTGATCCAGGGGCGGCGATCGCGACGCTTCTATCTGGTCCTGCTCCTCGCCAGCTACGCGATCGGGCTCGGCGGGAGGACTGGCCGCGCGCTGGAGGAGATGCGTTTCGTCGACTATCCCAGCCTGTGGTACGCAACGACGGAACTGACGCGGGTGGCGACGACGCTGGGCCATATCTGCCTCGCCTGGCTGCTGCTCGGCACCGCCGCCGGCGCGCGGCTGCTCAGGCCGTTCGCTGCTGCCGGGCGTACTGCGCTCAGCCTGTATGTCGGGCAGACACTGATCTGCCTGTGGCTGCTCTTTCCACCCTTTGCGCTCGGCTTGTACGGCAAGCTCGGCTGGATGAGCCTGATGCTGACCGCGGCGGCGATTAACCTTGCCCTGCTTGCGCTCGCCAACTGGTGGGTGGAGCGCTTCTCGATCGCTCCCGTCGAATGGGCGTGGCGTTCGATCGTCGCCGGGCGGCGACTGCCGTTCCGCCATCGCCATCCGCATAGCGTCGGCGCACCCCGGCTCGCGTGATGCAATCCGCTGGACGAGCGGTGACGGTCCAGTAATAACCGGTCGGCCCGCGTTCGTGGGCGGTTCACGGAGAAAACGGGATGCGCGCATGGTGGCTGGCTCTTGCCCTGGCTTCGGTGGGGAGCGCCGCGATGGCCGCTGAGCCGGCCGCTCCTGCAGCCGCACCCGCCGCGCAGCAGCTGACGCTGGCGCGCGTGTTCGGCAGCCCCGACCTGTCGGGCTCGCAACCGCGTGCGCTGAAGCTGTCGCCCGACGGCACGTTGCTCACCTATCTGAAGCCGCGCGCCGACGAGAAGGAGCGGCTCGACCTGTGGGCGCGCGACACCCGTACCGGTGCCGAGCGGATGCTGGTCGACAGCAAGAAGGTCGGCAGCGGCGCGGAACTGTCCGAGGCCGAGAAAATGCAGCGCGAGCGGGCGCGGATCGGCGGGTCGAAGGGCATCGTCGCCTATGACTGGGCCCCGAGCGGGACCGCGATCCTGGTACCGCTCGATGGCGCGCTCTACCTTGCTGATCTCGCCGGTCATGTTCGCAAGCTCGCGCCGGGCGCGGTCGATCCGCTCAACCCCGCGGTCTCACCGCAGGGCAATTTCGTCTCCTATGTCGAGAAGCAGAACCTGCATGTCGCGCCGCTGGCCGGTGGCGGCGCGGGGCAGCCGATCACCCAGGACGGTGCCGGCACGGTCCATTGGGGCGAGGCCGAGTTCGTCGCGCAGGAGGAGATCAAGCGCTTCACCGGCTACTGGTGGAGCCCCGACGAGCGCTACATCGCCGTCGAGCGGTTCGACGACGCGCCGGTCCAAGTCTTCACCCGCGCCGCGATCGGCGCGAGCGGCACCAAGACCTTCGAGCAACGCTATCCCGCCGCCGGCACCCCCAACGCCGCGGTCGATCTATACGTGATGAAGCCCGACGGCTCGGGTCAGGTGAAGGTTGACTTGGGGTCCAATCCAGACATCTACCTGGCGCGGGTCGACTGGACCAAGGACGGCTCGGCGCTGCTGGTCCAGCGCCAGAGCCGCGACCAGAAGACGCTGGACCTGCTGCGCGTCGATCCCGTCACCGGCAAGGCTAGCGTGCTGTTCACCGAACGCGCGGGGGCAAAGAGCTGGCTCAACCTCGAGCACGACACGATGGCGCTGAAGGACGGCAGCATCATCTGGCGGTCGGAGCAAACCGGCTATGGCCATCTCTACCGCTGGGCCAAGGGCAAGTGGACGGCGCTGACCAGCGGGCCATGGGTGGTGACCGATATCGTCGGCATCGACGAGGCCAAGGGCCGCGTGTTCTTCGCCGGCACCAAGGACGACGTGCTGGAGGGACAGATCTATTCGGTAGACCTCGCCCATCCCGGCGCGATCACCCGCCTGACTGAGCGCGGATGGACCAACGCGGCGAGCATGGACCGAAGCGGCAGCCGCCTGATCGTGCGCCGCTCCAACCCGTCGCAGCCGACGCAGGTCTATCTCGCCGATGCGACCGGCCAGCGACTGGCCTGGATCAACGAGAACGCGGTGGCACCGGGCCACCCCTATTATCCCTATCTCCAGAGCCATCAGGCGACCAAGTTCGGCACCATCAAGGCCGCCGACGGCACCACGCTCTACTGGGAGATGATCACGCCGCCGCTGGTGCCGGGCAAGAGATACCCGGTGTTCTTCGAGCATTACGGCGGCCCCGGCACCGGCCAGCAGGTGACGCGCGGCTGGCAGGGCGCGTTGCCGCAATATCTGGTCAGCCAGGGCTGGATCTTCTTCCAGATCGACAACCGCGGCAGCTACAATCGCGGCACCGCGTTCGAGAACCAGATCTATCACGCGATGGGCACGGTCGAGATCGAGGACCAGCTCGCCGGGGCCAATTACCTGAAGTCGCTGCCGTTCGTCGACGGCGGCAAGATTGCGACATATGGCTGGTCCTATGGCGGCTATATGTCGCTCAAGATGCTCGAGAAGACGCCCGGGGTCTATGCCGCCGCGGTCTCGGGCGCGCCGGTGACCGACTGGCAGTTGTATGACACGCACTATACCGAGCGCTATCTCGGCGACCCGGCCAAGGACCCGAAAAGCTATGCCGGCGCGCGGGCGTGGGAGGATGCCGACAAGATCCGCGACCCGCTGCTGCTGATCCACGGCATGAGCGACGACAATGTCTTCCTCGACAACTCGCTGAAGGCGGTGGCGCGGATGCAGGCGACGAACACGCCGTTCGAGATGATGTTCTACCCCGGCTACACCCACCGCGTTGGCGGTCCGGGGATCAGTGAGCATCTGTGGGGATCAATCATGGCGTTCCTCGACCGCGAGGTGAAGAACAAGCCGGACAAGTAACGACACCGCTTTGTCGGCGACCATTTGCAAGACTCGCGCCCTTGTGTCAGTTGATCGCTGACTCGGGGGAGTAATCGCACATGGCAGGGATGCAGTTGGCGCCGGTGGCGGGCAGGGCGCGGATCGAAGTGCTTGATGTTCTTCGGGGATTGGCGATCCTCGGCATCTTCTACATGAACATCCCCTTCATGGCGGTGTCGGTGCCGCGGGCGATGTTCGATCCGACCCTGATCGGCTGGGCTCCCGCCGACGCGCACGCCTGGAAGGCAGTCCAGGTGCTGCTAGAAGGAACGCAGCGCTGCGTGCTGCAATTCCTGTTCGGGGCCGGGCTGATGGTACTGACCACCCGCATCGTCGATCCCGACGGGCCGGTCGCGGTCGCCGACCTGTATTTCCGGCGCACCCTGTGGTTGCTCGCCTTTGGCGTGTTCGATGTCTTTGCGATGCTGTGGCCTGGCGACATCCTCCACATCTATGCGCTGGCGGCGCTGTTCCTGTTCCCGTTCCGCCGGCTGGGGCCGAAGACGCTGGTCGCGATAGGCAGCCTGATGGCGCTGTTCCAGCTCGTGACAGGCGGCGTCCATTATGCCCAGCGCGCCGACCTGCTCGCCCGGCACCGTGCGGTCGAGGCGAGCGTGGCCGCACACCGGCCGTTGACCAGTGCCGACCAGGCGACGCTCAGCCAGTGGCGCACCTGGGACTCGCACAAGGTGATGCCGCCGACGGCCCAGGCGCTACAACGGATCGAGCCCGCGGCGCACCATAGCGGCTTCGTCGCCTACGCGACATTTCTGTGGGGTGGGTATCTGAACTTCATCTATCCCAGCCTGCTCGGGGGCGTTGCCGAAGCCTTTTTCGCGATGTGCATCGGTATCGCCCTGTGGAAATGGGGCGTGATCCAGGGGCGGCGCAGCGCTCGCTTCTACGTCGGCCTGACGATCGCCGCCTATGCGGTCGCGGTGCCGCTGCGCTGGATCGGCGCGGACGACGAAGTGTCGCGCGAGCTGATTCCCCGGCTGGGCTGGGTCACGACCGAGCTGGCGCGGCTCGTCATGGGCCTGGGTCATGTCGGCCTCGTCAACCTGCTTATGCTGACGGTGCCGGGCCGGGCGTTGCTCGCACCGTTCCGTGCGGCGGGGCGGACCGCCTTCTCGATCTACTTCCTCGAGACCGTGATCGGCGTCTGGTTCCTGTTCGCACCCTGGGGACCGGGGCTATGGGGCCGGATGAGCTGGGCGGGCATGGCGAGCACGGCGACGGCGGTGGTCCTGGCCGTGCTGGTGGTCGCGAATGTCTGGGTGCGCTTCTTCGCCATGGGGCCGCTCGAATGGCTGTGGCGCAGTCTCGCCTACAAGCAGCGCCAGCCGTTCCGCCACCCGACCCGCGCCAGCAACACGCTGTCGACGCCCGAAGCCGATGCGGCGGTGCCGCTGCCGGCCTGACCGCTGGACAATCGCCGGGCGCTCGCTAACCGGAGCCTCTTGAGTGGAGGCGTAGATGGGTTACCGGGTAGTGGTCGCGGGCGCGACGGGCAATGTCGGGCGGGAGATGGTCAATATCCTCGCCGAGCGCGCGTTTCCCGCCGACGAGGTGGCGGTGCTGGCCTCGTCGCGCTCGACCGGCGACGAGATCGAGTATGGCGACACCGGCAAGATGCTCAAGGTGCGCAACATCGAGCATTTCGATCCCGCCGGCTGGGACATCGCGCTGTTCGCGATCGGGTCGGAAGCGACCAAGGTCTATGCGCCCCGCTTCGCCGCGGCCGGCTGCGTCGTGATCGACAATTCGTCGCTGTACCGGATGGACCCCGACGTGCCGCTGATCGTACCGGAGGTGAACGCCGCCGCGATCGACGGCTACACGCGCCGCAACATCATCGCCAACCCGAACTGCTCGACCGCGCAGATGGTGGTGGCGCTCAAGCCGTTGCACGATGCCGCCCGCATCAAGCGCGTCGTCGTTTCGACCTACCAGTCGGTGTCGGGCGCGGGCAAGGTCGGCATGGACGAGCTGTTCGAGCAGAGCCGCAACATCTTCGTCGGCGACCCTGCCGAGGCAAAGACCTTCACCAAGCAGATCGCCTTCAACGTCATTCCTCATATCGACAGCTTCCTCGACGACGGCTCGACCAAGGAAGAGTGGAAGATGGTGGTCGAGACCAAGAAGATCCTCGATCCCAAGATCAAGGTGACCGCGACCTGCGTGCGGGTGCCGGTGTTCGTCGGCCATTCGGAATCGATCAACATCGAGTTCGAGGACGAGATCAGCGCCGACGACGCGCGCCGCATCCTGCGCGAGGCTCCGGGCGTCATGCTGATCGATAAGCAGGAGGACGGCGGCTACATCACCCCGATCGAGAGCGCCGGCGACGACGCGACCTATATCAGCCGGGTGCGCGAGGACCCGACGGTGGAGAACGGCCTCAACATCTGGTGCGTCGCCGACAACCTGCGCAAGGGTGCGGCGCTGAACGCGGTGCAGATCGCCGAGCTGCTCGGCCGGCGGCACCTGAAAAAGGCCGACTGACGCGTCAGTCGAAGTGCACGGCCGGCGCGTCCTGCTTGGCACCGGCCGCGGCAGCCGGCGGCCGCTTCAGCAGCACCAGCAAAGGGACCGCGCACAGCGTCAGGATCATCATCAGCTTGAAGATGTCGAGATAGCTGATCATCGCCGCCTGCTGGTTGACCAGCCCGTCGGCCATCATCAGCAATTGGTCGGTCGTCGTGCCCAGGGTCGACGACACGATCGGGTCCGCCGCCTGAAGGCCCAGGTCGGGAATGTGGCTGCCGAGCACCTCGTGGTTGGTCTGGATGTTGCGGGCGAGCAGCGCCGTCACCACGGAGATGCCGACCGATCCGCCGATGTTGCGCGACAGGTTGAGCAGGCTCGCGCCCTCGGTCCGAAATTGCGGGCCGAGCGTGGCGAACGCCATCAGGTTGAGAGGGATGAAGACGAGGCCGAGCCCCGCACCCTGGACCAGCCCGGTGATGACGAAATTGCTCGCGCCCATCATCACCGTCCAGCCGGTCATAGTCCAGAGCGAGGCACCAGCGACCACCAGCCCCAGCGCGACGACGGCACGCGGATCGATGCCGCGCGCCATCAGGCGGCCGGCCATCGCCATGGCGAACACCATGCCGATGCCGCGCGGCACCAGCAGCAGCCCGGCGTCGAACACCGAATAGTTGAACAGGCCCTGCAACATCGGCGGCAGCAGTGCCATGGTCGCCATCATCAGCACCCCGACGACCAGCATGAAGCCGACGCCGGTCAGGAGATTGCGGTTGCCGAGCAGCTCGCGATCGAACATCGGCCGCTCGGCGGTGAACAGCTGCACCAGGAAACACCAGGCCGCGATCGCCGCGACCGCGCTCTCGATGATGATCTCCCAGCTGTGGAACCAGTCCTGGCTCTGGCCGCGGTCCAGCATCACCTGAAAGGCGCAGATCGCCACCGCCAGCGCGGTGAAGCCGAACGCGTCCAGCTTGCGCTCCTTGATCTCCCGCGTCGGCAGCAGCGCCCACAGGATCGCGAAGCAGGCGATGCCGACGGGTACGTTGACGTAGAAGCACCAGCGCCAGCTGTAATTGTCCGTCAGCCAGCCGCCGATCACCGGCCCCAATATCGGCCCGACCATCACCCCCTGGCCCCAGATCGCCATCGCCCCCGCCTGCTTGGATCGCGGGTTTATGTCCATCATCACCGTCTGGCTCAGCGGGCTCATGAACGCGGCGGCGATGCCCTGCAACATTCGGAAGGCGACGATCGCGGGCAGGCTGGTCGCAAGACCACACAGCATCGAAGCGACGACGAAGCCGAACACCGCCGACAGGAACAGGTTGCGGCTGCCGATCCGGTCGGCAAGCCAGCCGGTGATAGGGATCGCGACCGCGGAGGCGACGATATAGCTGGTCAGGACCCAGGTGATGGTGTCCGCTGTCGCGCCCAGCGACGCCTGCATATGCGGCAGCGCGACGTTGGCGATGGTTGAATCGAGGATCTGCATGACCGTCGCCGCCATGACGCCGATGGTCAGCAGCGGCCGGTTGCGCGTGTAGAGCGCCGGACGCTCGTCAACCGGTTCCGGCGTCAACGTCGCCAGCGCATCGTCGGTGGCACGGGTGACGGCGGCGCTGGCCATCAGTGGCGGACGTCGACGCGCACGTCGGCGGACAGGCCGGCGATCAGCTGGCGCGGCGATGCTTCGTCGATTGCGATCCGCACCGGTACTCGCTGCGTCACCTTGACCCAGTTACCGGTCGCGTTCTGCGCGGGCAGTACCGAGAATTCCGATCCCGTTCCGGCACCGAGCGACTGGACATGGCCGTGCAGCTTCAGGCCTCGATAGGCATCGAAGCTGACCTCCGCCGGCTGGCCGACGCGCATGTGGTTGAGGTCGTCTTCCTTGAAATTGGCCTCCACCCACGACCGGCCGCTCTGGACGATGGTGACCGCTGGCAGGGCGGTGATCATCATCTGCCCGACCTGAAGTCGGCCCGACTGGCTGATCGTACCCGCCACCGGCGCGCGCACATCGGTTCTCGCGAGGTCGAGCGACGCCTTGGCACGCTGGACCAGCGCGGCGGCGACCTGGGGGTTCTCGCCGGGCACCGCGGCACCGCTGGCGAGCTTGGCGCGTGCCTCCGCTTCGCCGGCTTGGGCGTTGCCGCGATGGTGACGCGGTTCGTGCTGCCCGTGGGCGCCACCGTCAATATGGACGGGACGGCGCTGTACGAGGCAGTGGCCGCCA
>NZ_CAHJXA010000029.1 GCF_903644135.1 Sphingomonas bacterium
CCGCACCGCCCGCCCCCACGCCGGCACGGCGGCGTGGCGATGCGCCGGTCACGAGCGGTAACGATGCCATCGCGCAGAGGTGCTCAGCGCCCTGCCATCGTCACCAGATGCGGACGCGCTGATCGGTCGCCAAGTACAGCTTCTGAGCCGGCTTGGGATCATAAGCGGCGTACCACGGGTCCATGTTGCGAACGATATCGGCACGCTGCTGCGAGGGCGAGTGCGGGTCGGTGAGCAGCCGCTGCAACAGGTTCTGCTCGCGGTAGCTGCGTCGCCAGATCTGCGCCCAACCGAGATAGAAGCGCTGGTCGCCGGTATAACCGCCGATCACCGGGGCCGGCTTGCCGCCCAGCGACGCATGATAGGCGTCATAGGCGGCGTTGAGACCGGCGAGATCGGCGGAGTTCTCACCCAGGGTCAACCGGCCGTTGAGCTTGTGCCCGGCGACCGGCTCATAGGCCGAATATTGCGCCGCCAGCTTGTCCTCCAGCGCACTGAACCGCTTCACGTCCTCGTCGGTCCACCATTGGGTGAGCTTGCCGTGAAGGTCGAACTTGGCCCCCTGATCGTCGAAATGGTGGCTCATCTCATGGCCGATCACCGCGCCGATGCCGCCATAATTGACTGCCGGATCGGCCTTGGGATCAAAGAACGGCGGCTGCAGGATCGCCGCCGGAAACACGATCTCGACCATGCCGAAATTGGCATAGGCGTTGACCGTCATCGGCGTCATCCCCCACTCCCAGCGCTGGAGCGGCTTGCCGAGATGGGCGATCTCGTCCTCATGCTCCCAGCGGTTGGCACGCAGCTTGTTGCCATAGGCGTCGCCAGCGGTGATCGTCAGCGCCGAATAATCCTTCCAGCGCGAGGGATAGCCGATCTTGGGGGTGAAAGCGGCGAGCTTGGCGTGCGCCTTGACCTTGGTCTCGGGAGCCATCCAGGTCAGCGCGTCGATTCGCTTGCCCATCGCAGTGATGATGTTCTTGACCAGCTGATCCGCCGCCGCCTTGGTCTCGGGCGGAAAATATTGCGCGACATAGACCTTGCTGACCTCGTCGGCGACCGCGTCGCTGGTCCAGTCGACCGAGCGCTTCCACCGATCCTGCTGCTGAGGCGTCCCCGACAGCGTCGTACCGTAAAAGGCGAACCGTTCCTTGTCGAACGCGGCGGGCAGAACGTCGGCATAGCCGTCCAAGCTGCGGATCAGCAGCTGATCCTTCAGGACCGATAGCGGCGCAGCGGCGATCGCCTTGGCGATGCCGGCCACCGCGGTCGGCTGACCGACGATCACCGTATCGACCGGCGTGCCGATACCCTTCAGATAGGCCGCGAAGTCGAACCCGGGCGCGGTCTGCACCAGCTGCGCCACCGTCATCTTGTTATAGGTCTTGTTGGCGTCGCGGCTTTCGGTGCGGGTCCAGCTGACCTGCGCAATCCCGGTCTCGAAATCGACCACCGCCTTTGCGCGGGCCTCGGCGTCCGGCTCACCCGCCAGCGTGAACATCCGGGCGATATGCGCCTGGTATGCAGCCTTGGTGGCCGCCAATTTGGCGTCGTCCGCCTTGAGGTAATAGTCGCGGTCGGGCAGGCCGAGTCCCGACTGGCGAACGCCAACGGCATAGATCTCCGGCTGTTTCGCGTCCTGTCCGACGCCGGTGCCGAACGGGCCGCCAATGCCGTTGCGGTCGGCCTCGGCGATCAGCGCCGGATAGCCGCTCTTGCTGTCGAGGCTCTTGATGCGGGTCAGCCACGGCTGGATCGGCGCAATCCCCTTCGCCTCGATGGCATCGGTGTCGAGATAGGCGGAATAGGCGTTGCCGATCTTGGTGCCCTGCCCCTTCTGCGCCTCAAGAATGGTGTGGGTACGGTCGCGCGACAGGTCGGCGAGGACCTCGAACGCGCCGAAGTTCGACTTGTCGGCCGGGATGACGGTCGTCTTCTCCCAGGTGCCATTGACGTAATCGTAGAAATCGTCGGCCGGCGACACCGTCTTGTCCATGCCCTTCACGTCGACGCCGAAGCTGCCGTAATGGACCAGCCCGTCCGGACCGGTGCTCGTCTGCGCGTGGACGGCGGCGAGGCCGGTGATGCACACGGCGGCGAGCAGGCCGGCGGCGAGGATGCGCTTCATGGAAACTCCCTTGATGGCCCGGTCGGCACCTGGGCTCTTTGTCAATTAGGGGTTGTAACCGCCTGTAGCGGCGCGTCAATCACACCGGGCGAGCGGCTGGCGGATCAGCCGCGCTCGCGCATCAGCCGGCCCGCTTCCTTCTTCCACTCGCGCTCCTTGATGGCGGCGCGCTTGTCATGGTCCTTGCGACCCTTGGCGAGCGCCAACTCCACCTTGGCGCGCCCCTGCGCGTTGAAATAGACCGACAGCGGCACCAGCGTCATGCCCTCGCGCGCGACCGCGCCGTGCAGCTTGTTGATCTCGCGCTCGTGCAGCAGGAGCTTGCGCCGCCGCTTGGGCTCGTGATTGTAGCGGTTGCCGTGGCTGAACTCGGGCACGTTGGAGTTGATCAGCCACACCGCCCCCTCCTCGATATCGGCATAGCTCTCGGCAATCGACCCCTGGCCGAAGCGCAGCGACTTCACCTCGGTGCCGGTGAGCGCAATGCCGGCCTCGTAGACGGTCTCGATCGCGTAATCGAACCGCGCGCGACGGTTCTCGGCGACGATCTTCTTCTTATCGAACTGGACGGGTTTGGGGCGGGACATGGGCCGGCATGTAGACGCTGGGCGGACATGGGGAAAGGCGCGGACTAAAAGGGCAGCTTCAAACTAAGCATGACCCGGTTGCTGGGCACGTTGCCGATCATGACCTGTTGCGTCGTAACGCCCAATGTTCCGCCGCCAATGCCGGTCTGTGCAAGCGGCGGCCCATCACGCACCCCGAGCGGCGGTGTGAGCGGCCGCAGGCGATAGCGATCGGTATCGACGTGTCCGCAGACGACGATATCGGCAGGATCGTTCGCCTCGGGGCAGGTCGGCACGGCGCTCAGCTTGCTGAGAATGGCGACGGGCGACCCCAGCACCGGCGCGATCTGCAACCCGAGTATCAATAACGCCTGCATGGCCCTACCCCCACTCACGGATCGTCGGTGCGGAATGAGGCGGCAGCAAGGCCGAAGATTACTTCAGCCGACCTTCCTCAACCCCGCCGTAACCGCAGCCTGGCTCGCTTCTTCCGCCGGCGTCATTGGTAGCCGCAACGTCTCCGGGAACCCCGGCCGCACCTGCGTCAGCGCGAACTTGACCGGCCCCGGCGAGGCGTCGGTGAACAACGCCTCGTGCAGGGCGAACAGCCGGTCGTGGAGCGCCAGTGCTCTCGTCGCGTCCCCACCCGCGCACGCCGCCTGAAACTCGGCGCACAGCCGCGGCGCGACGTTGGCGGTGACCGAGATGCAGCCCGTGCCCCCCAACGCGTTGAAGGCGAGCGCCAGGTCATCATTGCCCGACAGCTGCACGAACCCCTCCCCAAGCAGCGCGCGCGTCTGCGACACCCGCGCCAGCACGCCGCTCGCATCCTTGATCGCGACGAACACCGCCGGGAACGCCGTCACGATCCGCGCCACCGTCGCCGGCAGGATGTCGGTCACCGTCCGCGACGGCACGTTGTAGAGGATGATCGGCAGCGCTGCGTCCGCGGCAAGCGCCTCGAAATGGCGGAAGATGCCCTCCTGCCCCGGCCGGTTGTAACAGGGCGGCACCATCAGCGCCGCGTCCGCCCCCGCCGTCTTTGCCGCGGCAAGGTTCTTGGCGGCAACGCGGGTGTCGTTGCTACCCGCGCCAGCGATCACCGGCACGCGGCCACGCGCCTGCTCGACGCAGACGCGCACGATCGCGAACTGCTCGTCAAAGGTCAGCGTCGCCGCCTCGCCGGTGGTGCCGCACGCGACGAGACCGGTGGAACCCTCGGCGATCTGCCACTCGATCAGGTCGCGATACGCCGCCTCGTCAAAGCCGCCGTCGGGCGCGAACGGCGTGACCAGCGCCGGGATGGAGCCCTGGAAAACGGGCGGGGAAATCATGCTGAATTGCGCTCCTTACGCGCCGAGGGCGAAATCGATTCAGGACAGATACGGGCGGGTGCGCTATCGTGTCCACATGGTTGCATTGGCGCTGCGTACGGCGATCGTCCTCACCTCGCTGCTGGCGGTCGCCGCCAGCGGGCAGGACGCGTTCGACCGCGGTCGCCAGCCGATGGCGACCGTACAACGAATCCCGGCGCCCGAGGACGGCAGCATCGCCGCGACGATCGCGCAGTGGCACGCGCTGCAGCAGACCGACGCGCTGCCGTTCGACAGCTATGCGAGCTTCCTGACCGCGCATCCCGGCTGGCCGGGCGAAGCAGGTTTCCGCCGCGCGGCGGAGCGTCAGGCGGTGGCGGGGACCGGCTCGGCGGGGAACGTCGCCGCCTATTTCCGTCGCTTTGCACCGACTACCGGCGCAGGCAACCTCGCCAATGCCCGCGCACTCGCCGCGACGGGGTCGCCGGTCACCGCCGCGGCGGCAGCGCGCAAGGCGTGGCGCAGCGCGTCGCTGTCGGCGAGCGACGAGAGCTATGTGCTCACCGCCTTTCCCGGCGCGCTGACCAGCGAGGATCATGACGCGCGCATGGACGCGCTGTTATGGGCCGGCCAGACCGGGGCCGCTGCGCGCGTGCTGCCGCTGACCAGCCCGGCTAGACAACCACTATTCGCCGCCCGCCTGGCGCTGCGCAGTAGTGCCCCAGACGCGCCGAGCATCGCCGCCGCCAATGCCTATGCCGGCGATGCGGGCTTCGTCGCCGATCGCGCGGCCTTCCTCAAGAACAGCGGTCAATGGGACGCGGCCCGAACCGCGCTGGCGAGCGCTCACCGCTTCACGACGCCGCCCGGCAACGCCGCGGTATGGCTCGACACGCTCTGGAGCAACGCGCGCGCCGCGGCAGCCGACCGGCAGTGGCAGCTCGCCTATGACATCGGCCGCCAGGTCGATGACGTCTATTCGATCGGCACCGATGTCGGCGCGCAATCCTATGCCGAGCGCGACGACTATACCAATCTCGCCTGGACCGCCGGCCGCGCCGCGCTGAAGCAGCTCGCCCGCCCCGCCGACGCCATGACCCTGTTCGACCGCTATGCCCGCGCGTCGCACTCGCCGCCGATCAAGGCCAAGGGCTTCTACTGGGCCGGCCGCGCCGCCGAGGCTGCCGGCAACAGCATCGGCGCGATGGCGTACCTGACCCAGGCGGCGGGCTATCGCGACCAGTATTACGGCCAGCTGGCGGCGGAACGCGTCGGCAGGGCGCTGACCGCTCCGCCGGCGATCGGACCGACGACCGGCGTCGATCCCGCCGTCCGCGCCGCCTTCTATGCCCGCGAGACGGTGCGCGCGGCGCGGTTCCTCGGGCCGATCGGCCAATATGAGGACCAGACCCTGTTCCTCCGCCAGATCGCCATGGATGCCAAAAGCGACACCGACCACCTGCTCGCCGCCGAGCTGTCGCGGCAGCTCAACCGCCCCGACCTGAGCGTGATGGTCGGGCGCAGCGCGCTGGTGAACGGGCTCAGCGACTATTCGCTCGCCGGTTTTCCAACGATGCCGGTGCCGGCCGGCTATGAGGGCAGCTGGACGATCATCCACGCCATCTCGCGGCAGGAGAGCCAGTTCGATCGCGCCGCGGTCAGCCATGCCGGCGCACGCGGGCTGATGCAGCTGATGCCCGGCACCGCCCGCGAGCAGTCGGGCAAGATCGGCGTCGCCTATAGCCAGGCGTCGCTAACCAGCGATCCCCAATTCTCGATGATGCTGGGGTCCAGCTTCTTCGCGCGCCTGTTCAACCAATATGGCAGCTACCCGCTCGCCATCGCCGCCTACAATGCCGGGCCGGGAAACGTGAACCGCTGGCTCGCGGCCAATGGCGACCCGCGCCAAGGCGCGGACGTGGTCGACTGGATCGAGGCGATCCCGATTTCCGAGACGCGCGGCTATGTCCAGCGGGTGCTGGAGAATGCGGTGGTGTACGACCTGATGAACCCGCAGCGCGCGTTGTCGGGCGGCCGGGCGGCCCCGATGAGCTGGTATCTGGGCAAGGCGCGGCCCGGCTAAGCCGTTGGACCGTCCCAACTACATCACGCCCGCCGGCTATGCAGCGCTGCGCCGCGAATACGAGCAGTTGTTCGCGACCGAGCGACCGGCACTGGTCGAGACGATCGCCTGGGCGGCCGGCAATGGCGACCGGTCGGAGAATGGCGACTATATCTACGGTCGCAAGCGGCTGCGCGAGATCGACCGGCGGCTGGGCTGGCTGTCGCGGCGGATGAAGGCGGCCAGGGTCGTCTATCCCGCCGCACAGCAGGACCGCGCCCGCGTCTGGTTCGGCGCGACGGTGACGGTGGTCGACGACGACGAACGGACGCGCGTGCTGACGCTGGTCGGCGACGACGAGGCCGATGCAGGGGCCGGCCGGATCGGCTGGAACGCGCCGCTCGCCCGCGCTCTGCGGGGCGCAACCATTGGCGACCTGCGCCGCGTTGATCTCCCTGGCGGCGAGCGCGAATATGAGGTGATCGTGATCGTCTATCCCGCCGCCGCGTTGACCTGAGCCGCCGACCCGGCGAGGGTGGTGCATGGCCGAACCCCCCACCCGCAACGTCGCGCTGCTGATCGACGCCGACAACGCCTCCTGGCACGCGATCGACCCGGTGCTGACGGTGCTGGCCGAGCTTGGCTCGGTCAACGTCCGCCGTGCCTATGGCAATTGGTCCAAGCCTGGCCTGAAGGGCTGGCGCGACATGTCGATCCGCCATGGTATCGAGCCGCAGCAGCAGTTCGACCTGACCAAGGGCAAGAACGCCACCGACATGAAGATGACCATCGACGCGATGGACCTGCTGTTTCGCGGTCGCATCGAGGGCTTCGGGATCATGTCGTCCGACAGCGACTTCATGCCACTGGCGATGCGCATCCGCCAGGACGGCATTCCCGTCTATGGCTTCGGCAACAGCCGCACGCCCGAGGCGTTTCGCCAGGCCTGTACCCGCTTCATCGACGTCGGCGCGCTGATCGACGAGGCCTCGCTGCCGGCCGAGGACGAACCCGCACCGCCGCCGGCAGCGAAACCGCGCGCCGCGCCGGCCAGCGACGTGCCGATCGCGCAGGCCCTTCCTCCGGCGATCGCCGGCACGAGCGGCAGCAAGCGCGCCAAGGCACCGGTCGAACCCGATCTGCTCAAGCTGCTGATCGACGCCTATGACGCCAACAAGCGCGACGAGAAGGGCTATGTCAGCCTGTCGGCGATGGGCCAGCTCGCCGCCAACCGGTCGAGCTTCGACGCGCGCAATTACGGCTATCAGCAGCTTGCCGACCTGATCGAGGCGGTGCCCAACTTCCAGACCGAACGGCGCGAGGGCGGGCGCCTGTTCGTCAAGCGGCTGCGGTAAGCGGGGCGATCGCGTACGACCGCCCGCCCCTCGATCAGCGCGACTTCTGGTAAAGCTTGTTGGCGATCTCGAACATTTCCTCGGGCGCGTAATCGGGCGTGAAGGCGCATGGCACGCCGGCGAGCTGGGCAAGCTTGCCGCCCTCCGGGATGCCGTCGACAACCTCCAGCGCGCCGGGCGGATCACCCGGCAGCGCGACCTCGTCGTTGCTCCAGATACCGGCGATCTCCTTATAGTCGTTCGGGCTCCAGGTGTAGAGCCGGCGATGCGAGCCCTCGTCCAGATACTTCTGGCACTCGGGGATCTTCGACAGGTCGATGTTGGGCGTCGGCAGCATCTTCTTGATGTCGACGCCGGTGATCTTCTCCAGCGCCAGTGCATAGGCATGGGCGTGGACCGAGCCGCGCACCAGCAGATAGCCGCAGACCTCGCGTCCCGTCGGATCGCTCAGCGTCTCGTACACCCGCAGCTTGTGCAGACGCGCGCCGCATTCGAGGTGGAAATTGTGGAGCAGGTCGGTGACGACGTTGCCGGTGGTGGTGATGAAATCCATGTTCCACGACTGGCCGTTGGAGTTGGCCGGCATCACGCCGCCGCCGTTGGACAGGAAGCTCGCCGCGTCGCGGATCTCCGCCATGCTCTCGAACGGCGTCATCGACACGTCACCGCCATCGCCGGTATCGTCGCCGTCCGGCCCGTTGTTGAGCATGTTGACGCCGGCGGTGACCAGCTCGACATGGCCCAGCTCCTCCGCGGTGATCGACGCGACGAGGCTGTAGAACGGGCGCAGCTTCGACTTGGACTTGAAGTTGAAGCTCTGGAACATGTAGTTCCCCAGCGTCGACATCTCACCATATTTGCCGCCCAGCAACTCGCGCAGGGCCGCGCCGGCATTGGGGTTCTGACGTTCGGGCTCGGGCAGATTGGCTTGCAGCTTGTCGACGCGCATGAACATGGTGAATTCCTTGAAGGGGACCACCTGAACCGTCGCCATCCACCATCGGGCCCGGCTTGCCGCCCGGAAAACACGCGTTCCTGATGCAGGTCTATACGATTGTCGCGATCCTCACCGCGTCAGCTTCTTGTACGCCAATCGCGTCGGCCGATCGGCGGCGTCGCCCAGCCGCCGGCGCTTGTCCTCCTCGTAGCTCTCGTAATTGCCCTCGAACCATTCGACATGGCTGTCGCCCTCGAAGGCGAGGATGTGGGTGCAGAGGCGATCGAGGAAGAAGCGATCGTGGCTGATCACCACCGCGCAGCCGGCAAAGGTCTCCAGCGCCTCCTCCAGCGCGCGCAGCGTCTCGACGTCGAGGTCGTTGGTCGGCTCGTCGAGCAGCAGGACGTTCCCGCCCTCCTTGAGCATCTTGGCCATGTGGACGCGGTTGCGCTCGCCGCCTGACAGCTGGCCGACCTTTTTCTGCTGATCCGGCCCGCGGAAGTTGAACGCGCCCACATAGGCGCGCGTGCCCAATTCCTGCTTGCCGAAGCGGAACACCTCCAGCTTGTCGCTGATCTCCTCCCAGACGTTCTTGTTGGGATCGAGGTCGTCGCGCGACTGGTCGACATAGCCCAGCTTGACCGTCTGGCCGACGCTGATCTCGCCGCTATCGGGTTGCTCCTGGCCGGTGATGAGCTTAAACAGCGTCGACTTGCCGGCACCGTTGGGACCGATCACGCCGACGATCCCGCCGGGCGGCAGGTTGAAGTCGAGCCCGTCGAACAGCAATTTGTCGCCATAGGCCTTGGTCAGCCCTTTGGCCTCGATCACCTTGCCGCCCAGCCGCTCGGGCAGCTGGATCAGGATCGCGGCCTTGCCGGCGACGCGATTCTCCTGCTTCTCCATCAGCTCGTCGAAGGCACGGATGCGTGCCTTGCTCTTGGTCTGGCGCGCCTTGGGCGTCTGGCGCATCCATGCCAGCTCGTCGGCGATCGCGCGCTGCTTGCCCTGCTCCTCGCGCTCCTCCTGCTCCAGCCGCTTGGCCTTCTTCTCCAGATAGCCGGAATAGTTGGACTCGTAAGTGTAATAGCGACCGCGATCGAGCTCGAGCACCCAGTTGACGACATTGTCGAGGAAGTAGCGGTCGTGGGTGACGAGGATGACGTTGCCGGTATATTCCTTGAGGTAGTTCTCCAGCCAGGCGACGCTCTCGGCATCGAGGTGGTTGGTCGGCTCGTCGAGCAGCAGGATTTCCGGCTTTTCCAGCAGCAGCTTGCACAGGGCCACCCGTCGCTTCTCGCCGCCCGACAGCTTGGCCACGCCGGCGTCGCCCGGCGGGCAGCGCAGCGCCTCCATCGCCTGTTCGAGCTGGCTGTCGAGGCTCCAGCCATCGACCGCGTCGATCTTGGCCTGGAGGTCGCCCATCTCCTCCATCAGCGCGTCGAAGTCGGTATCGTCCTGGGGATCGCCCATCTCGGCGGAGATCGCGTTGAAGCGGTCGACCAGGTCGGCGACCGGGCGGACGCCATCCTTGACGTTGCCCATCACGTCCTTGGTTGCGTCGAGCTGCGGCTCCTGCGCCAGATAGCCGACGCGGATGCCCTCCGCCGCCCAGGCCTCGCCGGTGAAATCGGGATCGATCCCCGCCATCACCTTCATCAGCGTCGACTTACCCGAACCATTGGGGCCGATGATCGCGATCTTCGCCGAGGGAATGAACTGCAGGTGGATGTTGTTGAGAACGGGCTTGTTCGCGCCCGGAAAGGTCTTGCTCAGACCCTTCATGACATAGGTGTATTGGACGGCCATAACGGTCGCGCAGCTCCGAGCTGGACAGGTGTGGGATACCGCGACGCATGTAGGGGTCGGCCGTGGCGTTGGCAAACGGATCGCGCCGCGCGGTGCCTTGTTTACGCCGCTTTTCGGATTGACCGGCACCGTTCGTTCGCTAAGGAAGCCGCTTCGCGACGGCAATCGGGTCGGCCGCGACGCTTACTATGCTTGGGAGCATCCGCATGAAGAAGATTGCCTTTGTTCTCGCTGCCGCCGGCCTGATGTCCGTGGCTGCGTGCCACAAGACCCCGGAGCAGGAGGCCGTCATCAACAATGGTGACATGCTGGCCGACAACATGGAAATGCAGGCCGACAACATCGATGCGATGGCCGGCAACACGTCGAATGCTTCGGCATCGGCGATCATGTCGAACGCCGCCGACAACCTGAACGACGCCGCCGGCAACGTCCGTGACGAAGCCAAGGCGACCGCCAAGAACATGCACTAAGACGCGAAAGGGCTGCGGCCCGTCGCGACGAGTGAGGACAAGGGCGCTCCCGCAATGGAGCGCCCTTTTTCTTTGCGCCATGCTGGGCTAGGCGGGCGCACCCACGCGGAGGGGCCTGTAGCTCAATTGGTTAGAGCTGGCCGCTCATAACGGCTAGGTTGCGGGTTCAAGTCCTGCCGGGCCCACCGCGGGGTATGCTCATCACCGGCGGTGCGCCTGCCGTCCTAGGGGTTGGTTAAGCTTCACCAACTATGAGGCATTCGATCCTCATGGTGATGGCCGAGATGATGTGCTTATCCTCGATCCACGGCAATGCCCCGTTGCCGCTGCATCGTGTAGCCGCCCTGGACGATCAGCTGTTTCTTGAAGTCGGACGTCGCCGACGCCCCGACATAAGCCAGGTCGGACAGCCCGGCGAGCCCATAGGCCTCGGCGCGGACATAGCCCGTCACCCGGCCGAGCGCCCGCGAGTTGAAGTTCTGCACATTGCCCAAGATGGCGAACGGCCGATAGGTTATCAGCAGATCGCCGATCACGTCGCCCGGCTGCGTCCCGGCCGGCCGCAGCGACAGCTGGATGTCGAGCCCGGGCAGATCGCCGGCGAGCAGCAGTTCGCGTTCGGCGTCGCGCTGGTTGAGCGGGTCGAGCGCGCGTAGCCGTGACAGCCGCGCCTCGAGCACAGCGCGATACGGTCCCGGCGTACCGCGCACGCGGATCTCGGTGATGCGCGCCGTGACGACCTGCAGCCTCAGTTCGCCGGACTCGATGCTCTGTGGCGGGATTTGCACCGATACGACCCAGCCGTCGCGACGCAGCGCCGTGTTGGCGGCGTCACGGACGTCGCACACCGCCTTGATCGACAGGTCGCCGGTCGGCGTCGTCACCCGGGCGAGCGTGTCGGCGATCTCGGGCTGCAACGGGCTGCCATCGGGACGGGTGAAGCGGACGGTCTTGAGGTTCAGCCTGACCGTCGAAGTCTCGAACGGGCAGGTGGGCGTGGCAATCGCGCCGCGTGCATCGACCGATGCGGTCGGCGCGGGCAGGCCGGTCGGCGTCGGCGGGGTCACTTCCTCGCGCGAGGGAAGCTGCGGCGGACGCGCGGGCGCGGTCTGACTCCTTGCCGGCTGTGCAGCGAGCAACAGCGCGCCATACGAGATCAAGCCTCGCCAATGCGACTTAATCATAGTCCCCCCGTGTTGGTCGCCGTCACGCGACCCACCAGCCTCCACGCGCGACTCGCCCCCGCGCGCCTCGGCCCCCAGCCGGCGCGATCTACCGCGCGAAGTTGCGCTAAGTCAATTTTGGGCGGTAGCGGCGCTTTGTACGAAGGAGCCGACATGGCGTCATAGTCGTCCTGTCTCGACCCGATGCCGATGGATGCGACCAGACGGGATGCTTGCCACCGCAGGATGACGGGACTACCGGCCACGAGTGTCGGGGAGTGGCGCAGGCTGGTAGCGCACCTGGTTTGGGACCAGGGGGTCGCAGGTTCGAATCCTGTCTCCCCGACCAACTCCTTCCAGCTTGCAGGCCGTCCTTGCCTTGGCAGTGCCGTCGCCTCTACGCTGGCGTGAACACCGGCGGACCCAATCTCGATGATGGATGTGGAAATTGGGGGGACGGTAGGGGTGCAAGCGGCCGGCGATCCGGCGTTGGGTTATGACGCGCCTGATCTGCGGTGGTTCGTCTTTGCCCTCTTCTTCATCTTTGGTGGCGTCACCAGCCTCAACGACATCATCATCCCCAAGCTGCGCGAGCTGTTCACGCTCGACCATGCCAGCGCCATGCTGGTGCAGTCTGCCTTCTTCCTCGCCTATGCGCTGTTCTCGCTGCCGGCCGCGGCGATCGTGCAGCGCCTGGGCTATTTGCGCACCGCCACGATCGGGCTGGTGACGATGACGGCGGGGTGCCTGTTGTTCATCCCCGCCTCGACCAGCGCCACCTTTGGCATGTTCCTGCTCGCGCTGTTTGTGCTCGGGGCGGGGATCACCATCGTTCAGGTCGTAGCCAATCCGCTGATCTCGCTGTTGGGAAAGCCGGCCACGGCGCACAGCCGGCTGACCTTTGCGCAAGCCTTTAATTCGCTGGGAACGACGATCTTCCCGCGCGTCGGGTCGGCGCTGATCCTCGGCAGCCTGGCGGTCGTCAGCGCTTCGCAACTGCACCGCGCTGCGCTCGACGCTTATCGATCCGCGTCGTCGCGAGTCATCGTCCACACCTATCTGGGCCTTGCGGTCGCACTGCTGGTGATTGCCGCCGTCGTTTGGAGCCGGCGCGACCGGCTGCGGGAGGTGCAGGACCAATCCGCGACCGTCCGCCAGGCGCTTCGGCTACTAGGCCAACCACGCTTCGGCTTGGGCGCATTGTGCATCTTCCTCTATGTCGGCGCGGAAGTCTCGATCGGGTCGCTGATCGTCGCCTATCTGGTCCAGCCGGGCGTGTGGAACACCAGCGATGCCGTCGCCGGACCGCACGTCGCCTATTACTGGGGCGGCGCGCTGGTCGGCCGCTTCCTTGGCGCGGGAGTGCTGAGGCTGGTCGCGCCGGCAAGGGTGCTGACGCTGGCGGCGGTCGGCGCGATCCTGCTGCTGCTGCTGTCGGCCAACATCACCGGTGCCGTGGCCGGCTGGGCGCTGCTCTCGATCGGCCTGATGAACTCGATCATGTTCCCGACCATCTTCGGCCTGGCCAGCGAGGGACTCGGCAGCCGTGCCGCCGAAGGATCGGGCGTGATCGCCACCGCCATCGTTGGAGGAGCAATCGTGCCGCTGCTGACCGGCGCTCTCGCGGATCTGTCCGGCAGTCTTCAGTTCGCCCTGCTGCTTCCGGCACTGTGCTACGCGGCGATCGTCGGTTATGGTCTCTACGCCGGTGCACAAGGGCGCAGGTCGGTTGGTCATTCGTTAACGTCCTGACCCTATCACATTGATGTCATGCGCGGCCTCGCCTCCATCGTGAAGCTTGCCGGCCGGCCAATCGGCCGGCTGCTGCGCGACACGCGCGGTGGCACCGCGATCGAATATGGTCTCATCGTCGCGCTGGTGGTGATCGCCATGATCGCGTCGTTCAAAGAGCTGGCGAATACGACCGTCGGCATGTGGGGCAACGTCAATACCAAGGTTTCCGCAGCAAGCGGTAATTAATCGGCGCGATTAAACCTTTCTCAACTCCTGTCGCCTAGTGATCCACTGCTGCTCCGGATTACCGGTTCAGCCGGGTGACTGAAGCTAGCAGACGAATGGAGATTGCAATGCAGACGATTCGCAAGTTCATCAAGAATTCCAAGGGCGCGACCGCCATCGAGTACGGCCTGATCGCCGCTCTGATCGCCGTTGCCGCGATTGCCGCCATGCAGGGCCTGGGCAACCAGCTCACGAAGACGTTCACCAACGTCTCGACCAACATGAAGGCGTCGTAAGACTTCTTCGATCATACGTTACAAGGTTGGGGGGCGGTGCGGCGATAGCCGCGCCGTCCCCTGCGCCGTTCCGGGAGACGGTAAGTGACGACATTCCATCGACTATGCCGCCGGCTGCGCTCGACGCGCGGCGCGACCGCGATCGAATATGGCCTGATCGCCGCGCTGATCGCGGTGGCGGCGATCGCGGCGATGAAGGGCCTGGGCAATCAGCTCAAGACAACGTTCGGCAACGTCACGACCAATATGAAGGCGGGTTGACGCGCTAGAGCCGTCCCATCGCCAGGAATTTGGCTCGCCGGTCGCTGCGCAAGGCGGCGGGCGGCAAGCCGGCGAGTGCGTCGAGCGAGGCGACCACCGCATCGCCCAGCGCGCCGATCGCCTTGGCGGGGTCGCGATGCGCGCCGCCCAAGGGCTCCGACACAATCGTGTCGATGACGCCGAAGGATTTCAGATCCTGCGCGGTGATCCGCATCGCCTCCGCCGCCTCCGCGGCCTTGTCGGCGGTCCGCCACAAGATCGAGGCACAGCCTTCGGGGCTGATCACCGAATAAACCGCGTGCTCGAACATCAGCACGCGGTTGCCCGCCGCCAGCGCCACCGCGCCGCCCGAGCCGCCCTCGCCGACGATCGCCGATACCACCGGCACGCCGGCCGCCAAGCACGCCTGCGTCGAGCGGGCGATCGCCTCCGCCTGCCCGCGCTCCTCGGCCTGGATGCCGGGAAACGCGCCCGACGTGTCGACCAATGTCACCACAGGCAGCCCGAAGCGGTCGGCCAGCTCGACCAGGCGGATCGCCTTGCGATAGCCTTCGGGCTTGCCCATGCCGAAATTGTGGCGGAGGCGGCTGGTTGTGTCCGAGCCTTTCTCGTGCCCCAGCACTACCATGCGACGGCCGCGAAAGGTGGCGAAGCCGCCGATGATCGCCTGATCGTCGGCAAAGGCGCGGTCGCCCGCCAGCGGCACGAATTCCTCGAACAGGCCGGCGACATAATCCTTGAAGTGTGGTCGCTCGGGATGGCGCGCGACCTGAGTCTTCTGCCACGGCGTCAGCTTGGCGAAGGTGTCCTTGAGCAGCTTGTCCGACTTGCCCTGCAAGCGCCCGATCTCGGTGGTGATGTCGACGCTGCCGTCTGCGGCGGTCTCGCGCAGCTCGTCGATGCGCGCCTGCAGTTCGGCGATGGGTTTTTCGAAGTCCAGGAAACTTGGCATCGGCGCGGACTAGGCGGTACGCCGCGGCAAATCAACGCGACGGCTTATTGGATCCGCTTACGCGGGTAGCGGCACCGGCCCGCTCACCCTCCCCACCTCCCAAGACATTATCCTGACTGGGAGGCGGGGTGGGGGAGCG
>NZ_CAHJXA010000030.1 GCF_903644135.1 Sphingomonas bacterium
CTTGGGCAACGGTGGCGGCCGAGCTGTGCGCCGCGGCGGCTAGGCTGGGCGCACGGCCGGAAGCGCGGCGCGGGAGCAGGCCGCCGATCGCGAGCCTCGACCGCTTCCACCCGATCGGCCGCTCGACGACGACCCGCCTCGAGGTTCCGGTCGAGAACGGCGAGGGATTTCGCGCCGGCCGTGGCTGGCTCGCGTCCGAAGCATGGGGCTGCCGCGTCGCGGAAGGGGGCGGCCGGCTTGCTTTCGCGCTGTCGCTTGAGGCGGTGACAAGTTCACTAACCCTCGCGGTCCGATTGGTCGCGCCTCATCGCATCGGCTGTTCAGTCACCATCGGCACGGTTACGGGCAACCTCGCGCCGGATGAGCGGCGCGCCTTTCTTTGCCCGATCGAACCAGATGCCAGCGGCAGCGTCTCCGTTTGCATCACCAGTTCGCCTCTGCCCGGTTCGGCGCTCAGCTCGTGCGGCGACAGGGTCGGCATCGAGGGCTTCAAAATCCGGCACGGCGAGGCTGATTGATTGCTGACGCAGCTTCGCGTGCAGCATTGCCTTTCCATGTTGAAGGTTACCGGCTTCAAGCGGTGCGCGGCAACAGCTGGTCAAGGCTACGCGCACTCGACCTCGGGTGCCACTACATTCCGATATCGAACTCGCGCGCGCGTTCCAATCCACCCATGACTGGACCGTCCATCTCCAACTGTCGCTCCGGAACAAGACGAGACAATGGCCCACCCTCGCTCGCCTCCAATGTCCGCGCTAACGACACACCATGTTGTACAATCTTCACTGCCGACGCCTTGTCACCGGCATTTCGTGCCACGCCACGCTCGACCTTGCGGCCATCGTCCACGATCAGCGCCACCTTGTCGGCAATGCGGGTCAGCGCGACGAGGAACGACCGTTCGCTCAGTTGCCTGCGCTCCGACGAGCGCAGCGCGACGATGCCGTGGTCGGCGGTGACGCCCTGCGCGACGTGGACGTTGATCGCGTAGGAGAGGTCGAGCCGCTCGGCCATGCGGTCGCCCGTCACCAGCGTGTGGATCGTTCCGTCGGCGAGCGACGATACCACCAGGCGGTCCCTACCCACCTCCTCCACCCGCGCCAGGTCGGCATTGTTCAGCCCGCGCTCCCGGTCGGTATCGGTCCAGCGAATGCGGTCGCCGGCGTGCAATTCGATCGGCTTGACCTGATGGATGGACACGGCGTCTTGGCGTAGGTTCCGTGGAAGGCGGTCGGGCCGGAAAACCTTCTCGGCCCCGTCCCGCATCGCGAGCCGCACGCGGCCGTCTTCGACGTCCACCACCGTACCGCGCTCCCCACGTCGGAACCCCTGAACCGGCAGGTCGGTGCGGAACTCGACCACCCGGCCGGGCTGGTACCCCTTGATCAGCCTGGCACCCTCGCGCGTCGCGTTGACGCGCTCGAGCACCTCGACCCGGACTCCTACCGGCTTCATCGCGCATCTTTATGCAATGGGCAAACCGTGACTGCGTCTACCATCGGCGAGCGGATCAAGGCGGTGCGGCTGCGCGCCGGGCTCGGGCAGGAGGCATTTGCGGCCGCGCTGGGCTATTCCAAGCGCGCTCTGGTCAGCTGGGAGCTGGGCGGTGCCGAGCCGCCGGTCGCGGCGCTCGTCCGGCTGCGGCTGACCCATGATGTCGACGTAGAGTGGCTGGCGCTCGGTGAGGATACCGTTCCCCGCTCCTACTACGGTCCGGTCGATTGGGACCGGCTGGATCGACTGACGCAGGAGATCGCCGCAGTCAGCATCGACGTGGGCATGAAGTTGCTGCCGGAGCGATGCCAGGCGCTCGCCCGCGTGCTGGGGTCGGTACATAGAACGGGCCCAGATATACGCTAAGCGCCGACAGCCCTGCCCAGATGTCGGGAAACACCCGTTTTCTGAACATCGGCGTACTGGTTGGCCGGAGCCGGCCGTTGCCGCCGGCCAATGTTTATCAACCGGTTCGGAAAACAATGTGCAGAAAAGGCCCGCGTACATGAGCTATCCGCACCGAGGCGCCCAATAGCTGCCCGCTTACAATGGCCCTCGCTAGTTGGCTTAATGCTTGTGCCGAGTGACCGCAGGAACGACGCCGTTCAAGACCAGTTACCGGACGCGCTCTATAGGGTTGCACGCATAAATTTTCGCTGCGGATCGATATCGAGCGTACGCGACATCGGCTTTCAACCAATTATAGCCGTTCGCGGGACGGGCGGCCGAGTATGCCCGTGAGACAATGAGCCTTTCTCCTGCCGAGCCGTAGCCTTCAGCCCCGGCTCAAGTCAGCCCATGCGGCTCTTGCAAGACCTTTCGGCTGATCAAGCCCGGACCACGCGACAAAAGCTCAGAAAAAGTCGACAATCGCCCGCAAGCTGCCTGCTGCGATAACATCGGCTCTCACGTCGAAGGCGGCATGAATCAACGCCGCATCCAGCGTTGCGGCGACCGGCCCAAAGGCGATCATTCGCCCCTCCCGTATCACTGCAACGTGCGTGGCATGCCGCGCGGTCAGCGTCAGATCGTGCAGTGAGACGACGACGAGCATGCCGTGGTCTGCAAGGCGTCGCAGTCGGGTGGCGCCATCGATCGCGTGCCGCGGATCGAGCCCAGCCAAAGGCTCGTCGGCTATCAGGAGATCCGGCTCGCCGATCAGCGCGCGGGCTAGCATGGCCCGCGCGAGTTCGCCGCCGGACAAGGTGGTCGCCGGCTGTTCGCGGCGGTCGAGCAGATCGGCATCGGTTAGAACACGTTTGACCCGTTCGTCGACATCCACTGGCAGCCCACCGAACATCGGCAGTTGCGGCATCAGCCCCAGCGCGACCAGTCGCTCGACCGACACAGGCCATTCGGCGCGCGGCGACTGTGGCAGATAGGCGCGGCGGCGGGCAAGCTGGCGGGCGGGAATGGCGCTCATCGGCTGGCCATCCAGGGTGATCGCACCGGTGTCGGGGACCAGCAACCCCGCGAGGCAGGACAGCAGGGTCGATTTGCCGGCGCCATTCGGCCCGATCACCGCGACGAAGCCAGACTCGATCGCCAACGACACCGAATCGACGATCGGCCGACCGCCGCGGCGCACGGTGACGTGCTCGGCCACGATGTCAGTCATGGCGAGGTGCGCCGCAGCTTGAGGACGAGCCAGAAGAAGAAGGGAGTTCCGACAATACTCGTTAGCACACCGAGCTTGAGCTCCTGAGAGGTGGGAATCAGCCGCGTGCCAACATCGGCCGCAACCAGCAGGATGGCCCCGAACAAGGCCGACGGCAGCAACACCCGGCTGGGCTGGTGGCCAACGAACGGTCGGACGAGATGCGGTGCGACCAACCCGATAAACCCGATCGCGCCCGTCGTCGCAGTTGCCGCACCGACCGCCATCGCCGTGCCGATGAGCGCCAACAGCCGCGTGCGACCAAGATCGATCCCCAGGCTGAGCGCCTGCGTTTCGCCCAGCGTCAGCGCGTCGAGCGAACGCGCGGTGGCGGCAAGGCAGAGCCAGCCGATCAGCATGAACGGCGCGGCCAGCGCCAGCTGCGCCGAGTCACGATCGGCGAGCGACCCCATCAACCAGGTCGTGATCTCATAGGCGGCATAAGGGCTCGGCGCAAAGTTGAGCGCGAGGCTGAGCCCGGCCCCCGCCAATCCCGAAACCGCCGCGCCGGCGAGGATCATGGTCAGTGTGCCGCCTCTGCCGACGGTGAAGGTCAACGCCCCGACCGCCAGGGCGAAGATGATCCCCAGCACCGGCGCTGCCAGCGAAAAGACGTGCGACAGCCCAAAATAGATAGCGATCACCGCACCCAGCGAGGCGCCGGCCGAGACGCCCAACGTCCCTGGTTCGGCCAGCGGGTTCCGCAGCAGGCCCTGCAATACCGCGCCCGATAGGCCGAGCGTCGCCCCGACCATCAGCCCGAGCAAAGTACGCGGCAGCCGGAGATCGGCGAGGATCAGCCAGCCGAGGTTTGGCTTGGGCGCGAACAGCCCCTCGATCAACACCGACGGGTCGAGCCAGACCCGACCGATGCCGAGCGAGGCCAGCGAGACCGCGATCAGCAGTACGATCGTGAGCGCGGACCAGCCGATCCGCGTCACCAGCGTCCTCGATCGTTGATCCGTCCGAGCGCCGCGCGCAGTTGCGACGCCGCACGCGCAGATTGCGGCAGGCCGCAGGTGTAAGCCGCATCCGGATAATCGATCTGCCGACCGGCGAACAACCGATCTATCAGGGGATGCCGCGCATTGCCGCGGTGAAGCGAGGGCTGGTCGTAGAGTGCAATGCCTTGCATTACCGCGTCCGGCCGCTGCATCAGCAATTCCTCCAGACCGAAATCCGAATAGTGACCATCGTCATTCTTGGCGGCAATATTTTCGGCGCCGGCCGCCGCGATGATCGCGTTGGTGAGCGTTCCGCGGCCCGGCACCGATCCGCTGCCGCTCCATGCGACAACGCGCAAGGGCCGCTGTGGCCGAGCGGCGTCGAGGCGCGCAAGCTCGGCATCCATCTCGCGGATCAGCGCCTCGGCGCGCACCGGTTCGCCGACGAGCTGCCCCATGTGGCGGAACAGCGCACGGATATCCTCGAAGTTGTTGGCGGTCTCCATCTCGACGATCGGTGCGCCGACGCGTTGGGCGAGCCGCCGTGCGGCAGGCGACGTGTAGGGGCTCGCGAGGATGAGATCGGGCTTCTGGCGCAATATCTCCTCGGCCGCGCCGTGGTTGATCGCGATACCCGCATCCTTGCCCGGCATCAGCGCTTTGACCGCATCATGCGCGAGATAGGTGATCGAAGCGATCCGCTCCTTCGGCACGAGCATCAGCAGCGGGAGGTCGTTGCACATATTGATCGACATGATCCGCTGCGGCTTTGGCAAGGGCGCCGCGCCGAGCAGCAGGAAGACCACGAGCAGTAGACCGGCCATTCTCATACCCTCGCCTCGTCGAGGGCTTCTACGGTCACGTGGCTGATCGTCGGGATCGCCGCCAGTCGGGCGCGGCACCCCACCACATCCGACAGACCCTTGACCGAGGCGATCACTCCGTTGTGGCCGGGCCCGAGCCGCCAGACATGCAGATCGACGATGCGCCCGCCACCGTGCTTGATCAGTTGGCGGATGCGCTCAGCGAGCGCGGCGTCGGGCACGCGGTCGAGCAGAACCGAGGCGGTCGCCCGCACCAGCGCAAGCGCCCAGCGGGCGATCACGAAGGCGCCGACCAGCCCCATGACCGGATCGAGCCACAGCCAGCCGAATAAGCGGCCGAGCACTAGGCCGGCGATTGCGAGCAGCCCGACAGCGGTATCGGACAGCACATGGAGATAGGCCGCCCGGATGTTGTGATCGTGATGCCCAGCGCTAGCGTGGTGATGATCGTCTTCATCTTCACTATGATGATCATAGTTGCGCGCATGATGATCGACGTGACCATGATCGTGTCCGTCATTGTCGTCGTGGAGCAGCCAAACCGACAGAAGATTGATTCCTAGCCCGAGCACAGCGACGACGATCGCCTCGTCGAACGCGATCGGCACTGGTGCGAGTAACCGGCCGATGCTCTCCACTGAGATAAAAGCTGCCGTCGAGCCCAGCGCAACTGCGCTGCCAAAGGCTGCCAGATCACCGACCTTGCCCGTCCCGAACGAAAAAGAGGCATCGCGCGCACGCTGCCGCGCGAATCGATAAGCGGCGGCGGCCACGAACATCACGCCGGCATGTGTTGACATATGCAGTCCGTCGGCGATCAGCGCCATCGATCGGAATACGGCGCCTGCCACCAGTTCGACGACCATCATCGCCGCGCAAAGTAGCAAGACCCATCGAGTACGCCGCGCATGGCGATCGTGGCGGTCGCCGAGGAAATCGTGGCTTGGAGGTGCGTCTGCCTGCGTCTCCGCGTGATGATTTTCAAGCTTGGCGACCAAGACGTCGCCGTTCATCGCTCGGCCTGCCGTTCACGCATGAGCGAGCTCATCCTCTGTCGTCGGCTCGGGCGCGCGATCATAGCGCTGGCGCCACGCCTCGATCGCTGGAACGCCTGCGCTGCGCGCCAGCCGTCGCAGGGTGATACGCGCCTCGGCGCGACCGCGGCGGGTTTCAGGCCAGGCGAAGCGTTCGGGCGCAACGCCCTGTTCGATCGCTTCCTCGACCGAGAGGCGCACCGCCAGATCCTGTGGCAGCCCGAAGCGCGCCATCAGATCCTCGAACAGATCGTCCAGCTCCACATCGAACGGCACGCGGTGACCGAGCCCGTCGCGCCAAGGTGAGCGCGGATGGAGCATCAGTACCGGTTGCAGGCCGTCGGGTATCGGCGCGTTCGCGGCATGAGTGCGACGCGCCGCGAGAAGCTTGGGAAGGAGATGCGTGTGCGGGCCTTCGGGACTGCTGGTTTCCCCCGTGGGGATGCGTGAATACACCTCGACCCGCCCAAT
This sequence comes from Sphingomonas bacterium, assembly GCF_903644135.1. Classification (GTDB taxonomy): domain Bacteria; phylum Pseudomonadota; class Alphaproteobacteria; order Sphingomonadales; family Sphingomonadaceae; genus Sphingomonas. Next base: position 6,425 of record NZ_CAHJXA010000030.1, read on the forward strand.
CGGCGACTGCAGCACGCGATGCGGCTGCGCTCGCAATATTTCGGGCATCACCGCGCGCCCGGCTTCGCCGAATAGATTCTCACCCTCTACTCGCTCAAGCGCGACGATCAGAGGTTCGTCACGCGTGCGGACGCAGAAGCGGACATGGCCGCGCCCGACGCCGAGATCGAACAGATACGCGCCGCGGTCGGAGTCGCGCAGCGCATCGTCGCGGCCGAGAGCGATTACGCGTCCCTGTTCGATCTGCGCGGGCTCGGGCAAACAGAAGGCGACCGACTGGCCCCACGTCTCGCCATCGCTCGCGAGCGTATCGTAGGCGACGATCTGGATTGCGGGATCGAGCCTGACGCGCATCCCACCGCGCGCGGTGACGATGGTGCGGGTATCGCCATCGCGGCTGATTTCGGCCGGTTCGTCGTCGTCACGCGCGAACTCGCCGATCGCACCAAATGTACCGATGCTCCAACCGTGACGCGGATCGGCGATCATCGTGTCGAGCATCTGCGGCATTTCGTCCATCACGCACTCCCTTCGGTTCGGTCACGGTCTGCCCAGGCGAGGTTGCGGGTGAGCCTCTCCTCGACCGGAATGATCGGGCAACTCGCGCAGAAATGCCGGCGCGGCCCTTTGAAATAGAGACAGCAGGCGGCGCGACGCTGGCAGATCTCGCTGCCGTGCACGCCGTGAACTTCGTAAACATCAGGCGAAGCCGCTGCGATTTCAGGATCGAAGCCGAGGATGACCCGCCCTTCCTCGACCGCCGCAGCGCGACACCCCAGCCGCTCGCCAATCGCCGCAAACTGCGCCGCCCACGACGAAGTGACCATCGCCCACAAGGCATGGCGCGAGAAGCGCGACCAATCGTGCTGACGCGCGATCAGATCTTGGGTGAAATCGTGCAACGCATCGGCCACCGCCCGACGCCCGCTGGCGATGTCATCGGGCACGGCAATGTGCGCGGAGCGGATCCACAGCGCCTCGACCAAAGTGAACGGCGAAAACTTGAGCGCGAAATCGTCGATCTGCGCGACCACGCCGCATTCGAGCCACGCGCCGATCGTGAACCCCGCCGCCCAGCCGTGACGCAGCATGAAAGACGCGGCGGTGGCGCGTTCGTTTGCACCGAATCCCGCCGCGGTGAAACGGCCATACAGTTCGGCCAGCGGTCCGGTCTCGGGATTCCCCATCGCGGCACGTTCCACCCAGCCGTCCCGATCGGCCGGCATCGTCTCGACGCGCAAATGCCCGATCAGCGGTGCGACGACCGCGCGCACCTGCTCGAGCGACAGAGCACGCTGCGAAACGATGGCCGGCGGTGCGTTCACGCAGCGTCGGCCCAGCGAAAGCCGCAACTCGTCGCATTGAGAGGATCGGCCCCGACCCCGGCGTAGCGGGCCATGACGTCGTCCCACATCGACAGACGGTTCCAGTCGGGGGTATCAGCGATCTGGTCGGGACCTTCGAGGAACGGATTGTCGAAATATATCGACATCATCGGCGCAGCGGCGCCGTTGCGCAGTTCGAAGCCCCAGCTGTTTGGTGCCCCGGTCGGATCGAGCGAGCGGAACAGGCTCGCGGCGCCCGGCATACGTTTGCGCCCCTCGGGCGTGTCGAGAATGACCCCCGGGCCGATGCACATATGGAAATGCGGCCCGCTAAAACCGATTGTAAGATAGCCGTCATGCACGCCGAATCGATCGGGCGGGCACGGGCAGGTCCATTCGTAGGCGACGCCGTCGAGGATCGGGCCGAACGTCAGCCGGTCCCAATAGCGGCTGAATATATCCCTGAGGAAGCCGGTCAGCCACACCGGATCGGTCGGCAGTACCCAGCGATGCGCCCTGACCTTGCCGTCAGCGTCGCGTTCCTCGATCATTGGTAGCGGTGGACTATTCATCACCCATCTCCCGGCGCCTGTTTGCGAAGCCTTTATGAAAAAGGCGTGATCCCCTGCGTCAGGGATCACGCCAGAGGGGACCTTAGAAACGCAATTTGACGCCGCCATAAGCCGCGCGACCGGGCGTCCTGTACCCCAGCACTTCCTGGTAATTCTCATCGAGTAGATTCTCGATGCGGGCGAACAGCTGGACATGCCGGTTGACACTGTACGTGCCCGCGAAATTGACCAACGTGTACGCCTTGAGATCGGCAAACACGGCCGAATAGCTCGGGGTGTAGGCGACGTCCTTCTGCTTGCCATTATAGCGGACCGTCAGCGTCGCGGTAAGCGGCAGTGCCGTGGGCGCATAGGTGACGTTGAGGCTGGCGATATCTTTCGGACGGCGCACGGCCTGCGTCGACACCTGGGTGGAGAAGACGGCGGTGGGCGTCGCCAGCACGCTGCGGAACTGCGGCGCATGCAGGTACGTGTAGCTCGCGTCGGCACGGAAGTCGCCGAGGCTCGCCTCGATGAACGTCTCGACGCCCTGCTGGTGCGTGGTGGTGGTTCGGTTGAGCGAGGTGGCGATGAACGCGGGCGCCGGATAATCGGTGTAGATCTCATCGTGGAGCCGACTGTCGAAATAGGTCGCGCCGATCCGCACCTTGCCGGCAGCAAACTTCTGGTCGACGCCCACTTCCCAGCCCTTTGATTTCTCGGCGCGCAGGTTGGGATTGCCGATATATTTGCCGTCTGAATAACCGAACAACTCGAACGCGCCGGGATTCTTGACGCCGCTGCCACCCGCGGCATGGAGCCGTGTCCCGCTGGTAAACAGATAGCTCGCGTCCGCGTGCCAGGTAGTGTTGTCCTTGAACAGATCGTTCCAGTCGTGGCGCACCGACGCGCCCAGCCCGAAGGTATCGCTCAGGGTGAGGTTATACTGGCCGACCAGCCCATACGTGTGGACAAGATGCCGGCTGCGATCGACGAACGATCCCGGCGTGGTGTTGCGGAACTGCTCGCGCTCGGCATCGAGCGCGACGGTCACCAGATGTTTCACCGCGTCGGTGCCAAGGTGCAACGTGTTTTCCAGCGAGTAGCGCTGGCGCTGGCCCTTATCGCCATAATCGAACCCGGCCGAGGTATAGCTGTTGCGCTTCGTATCCGCGATCTGCGCGGAGGCGGCAGTGGTCATGAGATCGCCGAAGCTGTTGAGCTCGGCGCGGACCAGGCCATAGGCCGCACGATTCACATAATATTCTCCCGGTGCGTCGACCGCACCCTGGACGGCGCGGCCCGATACGGTCGGCACATTAGGATTGATTCCGAAATCATCGGTGTCGCCGTGCGTGTAGCTGTAGCGGCCGACTGCGGTGACCTTGAAGTTGTTTGCGGGCGACCAGTTCACCTTGCCCGAGGCGCCGGCCATCTTGGCGCCGACATCGCGCGATCCGCCCGGTGCGGTGACATAGCCATCGGTGTGCTGCGCCGATCCCGAAAGGGCGTAATCAAGATCCCCAGTCACGCCGGCAACGCGCGCCGAACCCTGGTAGGTGCCCATCGAGCCGCCCTCGGCGGAGACTCGCACGCCGGGCGCTTCGCGCCCCGACAATGTGATGTAGTTGATTACGCCACCAATCGCGTCCGATCCGTAGAGCGAGCTCTGCTGCCCGCGCAGTACCTCGATCCGCGCGGCATCGTCGGCGAGCAATGTGCCCCAGTCATATTCGCCTTGATAAGGGTCGCTGGCCTTGATGCCGTCGATGATCACCAGGACGTGATTTCCCTCGGCACCGCGAATGCGCACTTGGGTGAGATTGCCAACTGCGCCGGTCCGGTTGACCGCGACGCCCGGTACATCGCGCAGCACATCGGACACGATGCGGATCTGGCGATCCTCCATCGCCTGACCGGTGATAACGCTGATCGACGAGCCGAGCAGATCGCGATTGATCGCCTTGCCCGACCGGGTCGCGGTGACGACGATCTCCGATTTGGGTGTTGCATCGTCGGTGGCGCCTACCTCGACTTGGCTCGCCGCTGCGGCCGACTGAGCCGATGCCACGGCATTGTAGGAGAACCCCGCCAGCGCCACGCCCGCCGCAAGCGCAGCTCGCCGTGCACCCTTTACGTTTTCCAAAGTCGCTACCTCCCCCGATTTTCTGTCAGGCCTGACTAGGCTGGGGAAATCGCTGCGGAAGGTTATTTACGGTATCTCGGCGGCGTGGTTACGTTGCGCAGAGGTTTAACCTGCAGCCTCTCCACCACCCTGCGGCGACGCGGATCATCTTCCAGCCGGCCTTGTAATGCCGGACTTACGTTTGGCCTCGTGGCTGAGGATATCCTCGTAGTAACCCCGAGCGTAACGTTTCAAGCGGCTGTAATTTTCGGGAATCATTCGGCGTCACGACCAACTTTGCGCGTTCAGCCGGCTGCATAGCGCGCCATGCATCGCGGCCGATCGATGTCATATTCGACGATGTTCATCAGGTGAGCTTCGCATTGGCTGACGCGATCTTCAATATGGGCGTAAACAAATGGCCAGAAGCGCCATGCCTGCGCTCTCAAGGTGCTATTTCGTTTTCTACCGGCCGTGTCGATCGCCGCTCAGGAAGGTACGTCTGCTTTCGGGATAAATGTCGGGGCGGTCGGATGGTGGCCGTTGGAGCAAACTGTCGCCGGTTCGCCCAATGAAGCGATTGGCGGGTTGCGGCGAGAGCAGCCTTTCAAGCCGGAGTCCTGAAGCATCTCAAGTTGGTCGACACCTGCCGCGCCGTGCCTGTCTGAAAACACATGTTTTCGGACAGCATTGGGCGATCCCTCGGCTTTGGTCGGCAATCCTACGCCTGAATAGTCGACAAACCCTGTCGCTTTGATGTAGTGTACGACAACACGGTTTCAGGGGTTTGTCGTACATGCTAGTCGGATATATGCGAGTGTCATCGGTCGACGATCGCCAAACCGTCGATCTTCAACGCGACGCTCTGGTCGCAGCGGGCGTTGACCCACGAAACCTACATACCGATAAAGCATCGGGAGCACGCGACGATCGCCCCGGCCTGAAGGCCTGTCTCGATTATCTGAACGTGGGCGATACGCTGATCGTGTGGAAACTTGATCGCCTCGGGCGCTCGTTGCCGCATCTGCTGGCGATCGTCACTGACCTGAAGGCGCGCGGTATCGCGTTCCGTTCGCTGACCGAGCATATGGATACGAACACGCCGCACGGCGAACTGCTGTTCTCGCTGTTTGGCGCGCTGGCGCAATATGAGCGTGCGTTGACGCGCGAGCGGGTGATGGCGGGACTGGCGGCTGCGAAGCGCCGGGGACGCCAGGGCGGCCGCCCCCCCATGATCGACAGTGAAACCCTTGAACGGATCACGGCTGCTCTGGATGGTGGGGCCAGTAAGGCTTCTGTCTGCCGAACCTTCAAGGTGCCGCGCTCAACCCTGCTCGGCACGCTAGCCCGGATCGGTTGGGTCGGACCGTCCAAGGCCTGACCCGTTGCCGCGGCGCGCTGTCCTGTCAGATGAACAACGCGCAGCGTTGCTCGCGCTACCGGCCGACGAAACCCTGCTTATCCAGCATTGGACATTGAGCCAGGACGATCTGGCTGTCATCGTGCGGCGGAGGCGACCGCACAATAGGCTGGGCTTCGCGATCCAGCTTTGCGCCCTACGTTATCCTGGACGCCTGCTTCGTCCCGGTGAACTGATCCCCCATGCCCCCCTGGCGTTCGTCGCCGAGCAGTTGCAGGTCGAGCCCGAAATGCTGACCGATTACGCGATGCGCGGACCAACCCGATACGAACAACTCGATGCGTTGCGCGACGCATTCGGGTTCACCCCGCTCAGCAGACCTCCGCGAAAGACATTGCAGGAATGGCTTTTGCCGATCGCCCTGACAACAACCAGCGGTGCCACGCTGGCGCGGGTGCTACTTGACGAGTGCCGACGGCGGCGCATCATCGTGCCAGGCATCAGTTCTGTCGAACGGATGGTCGCAAAGGCGTTGCTCGATGCCGAACGCCATGTCGCCGACCATCTGACCCAAAGTCTCAGCGGTGCACAATGCCATCTGCTCGATGCCCTCCTGCTGCTCCGAGCGGGCACAAACCTGAGTGGTCTGAGTTGGGTACGGCAACCACCGGGCAAGCCCGGTCGCAAGACGTTTGCCATCATCATCGAACGGCTAATGCTCCTCCGGGCGATCGGCATCGATCCGGACATCGCTGCAAGCGTGCATCCCGAACGCCTTCGCCGCCTGTGTCAGGAGGGAGCGCGACTGACCGCCCAGCACGTCCGAACATTGCAAGCCGCGCGCCGCCGCGCCACACTGGTGGCGACAGTCCTCGAAGCGGTCGTGACCCTCACCGACGATGCGGTGCTGATGTTCGATCGCTTATTGGGCCAGATGTTTCGGCGCGAGCAGAACAGCGAGGATGCAGCGCTCAAGCGCGACCGGCGCACCATCAACGGAAAAATCCGCCTGTTCGCTCAGCTCGGCGATGCCCTGCTCGCCGCCAGGATGTCGGGCGGCGACATCGGTGCGGCGGTTGAGGCCGCGATCGGGTGGGAAGATCTCGGACGTGAGGTCGACGAAGCCCGTAGGCTTGTCCGTCCAGACGCGGTCGATCCCACCACGATTGCCGCCGCTAATTATCCTGTTCTTCGACAGGTCGGGCCATCGTTCATCGCCACGTTCACATTCGGCGCGGTGCCCGCCTGTCATGCACTCGCGCGAGCGGTTTCGATCATGCGCGACCTCCATTCCAGCGATCTGCGAAAACTGCCGGCTGACGCACCTATGGGGTTCATCCGGCAAGGATGGCGTCGGACGATTGGGAACGCCACTCCCGATCGCAGGACCTATGAATTGTGCGTATTGGTCGAGCTCCGCGACCGGCTGCGCGCCGGTGACATGTGGGTCGAGGGAAGTCGGCGCTATCGCGCGGTCGAGCAACAGCTTATTCCCGGTCCCGTCTTCGCTGCCATGCGCGCGGCAGGTCCCTTGCCGATCCCAGCACCAGATTCCGCCGCCACCTGGTTGACGGAGCGACGCGAACGTCTTGCCCGACGATTGGCAGAAGTTGCGGGCAAAGCGAAAATGGACATGCTCGAAGATGTGCAACTCAGCGCGGGCAGGCTGCGGATTTCGCCGCTCAAGGCGGTTACGCCCGAAGAAGCGGAAACCGCACTTGCGCCCCTCTACGCGTATCTGCCGTCGATCCGCATCACCGATCTCTTGGCCGAAGTGGATCGTTGGACCGGGTTCAGCCAGTGTTTTACGCATCTGCAAAGCGGGCGCGCAGCGGATGAGCCGCGTGCGATCCTGACCGCGGTTCTCGCCGATGCGACCAATCTCGGTCACACACGCATGGCGGAAGCCTGCAATGTTGTGACCCAGCGGCAGCTCGGATGGTTGGCGGCATGGCATCTACGCGAAGAAACCTACGGGCGCGCTCTTGCACGCCTAGCCGATGCCCAGCACGCCGCGCCGCTCGCCACCCTTTTCGGGTCCGGCACCTCGTCCAGTTCCGACGGTCAGAACTTCCCGCTCGATCGCCGCGCCCAGGCAACCGGCGCAGTGAATCCGCACAAGGGGGCCGAGCCCGCCGTCTCCTTCTATAGCCATGTTTCGGATCGCTACGCGCCGTTCCACTCTACGGTCATCTCGGCCTCCGCAAGCGAGGCCGCGCAGGTTCTGGACGGCCTGCTCCATCACGGAGCCGATCTGCGTATTGAGGAGCATCATGTCGACGGTGGAGGCGTCTCCGACCATGTGTTCGCGCTATGCCATTTGCTCGGATTTCGGTTCGCACCGCGTATCCCGAACATCGCCGCGCGCCGTCTCCACCTGTTCGAAGGCATGGAACCCGGTCCTGATATCGCGCCGCTGGTCGCTGGCAAGATCCACGAAGGCTTGATCGCTGCGCACTGGAACGATGTCCTGCGACTGGGAACCTCAATCCGTACCGGGGTCGTCAGCGCATCGATCATGCTGGAACGGCTCGGTTCCTATCCGCGCGCCAACGGTCTTGCACTGGCATTGCGCGAGATCGGCCGCGTCGAACGCACTCTTTTCACCCTCGACTGGATCGAGCAGCCCGACCAGCGTCGTCGCGCCACCCGCGAACTAAACAAGGGCGAGGCAGAAAATGCGCTGAAACGCGCCATCTTCTTCCATCGGATCGGCCGTATCCGGGATCACGCGCTGCAAGCACAAAGCCATCGGGCGAGCGCACTCAACCTTGTGGCTGGCGCCATCGTCTTGTGGAACACCACCTATTTGCAAGCGGTACGGACGCATCTCGCCAACCTGGGGTGTCCAATTCCGCCAGACTTGTTGCAACATCTCTCCCCACTCGGATGGCAGCACATTAATCTCACCGGCGATTATCTCTGGACCGATCCCGATACACGATCGGAAGCGCTCAGGCCGCTCCGCCTGACCCGCGCAGTCAAAGGCCCGGCAAAACCTTAGCGTATATCTGGGTCCGTTCTATGTACCGACCCCCTGTTGGACGCCGATCACCCCGCCAAGGGGGTCCCTTTTGCACGCCGATCCACACGCTCCGCCTTCATCCTGGCAAGCTCGCGGCGAAGCC
>NZ_CAHJXA010000031.1 GCF_903644135.1 Sphingomonas bacterium
CCGCCCGCCGTCACCCAGACGCTGACCGGCCGCGCCTCGACGATCGCCTTGTCATGGGCGGCGCGCACCCGCAGCGCGAACCGCGCCGCCTCGTCGCTCACTCGGCCGGCGGGATCGGGCAGCGACCACGCCACCGCGCCTGCCGCCAGCGCGATCACGGTGATGACGACCATCAGCTCGACGAGGGTGAAGCCCCCCTCCCGCGCTGGCGGCTTATTGCGGTGCCCAGTTGCCGATATCGGCATCGGTGCCCGTGCCTCCTTCCTTGCCGTCCGCGCCGTAGCTCCAGACGTCGACATCGCCATGCGTGCCCGGCGAGGCATAGAGGTACGGGTGGTTCCAGGCATCGCTCGGCACCTTGCCGCCCTTCAGATACCCGCCCGGCCGATAGCCCGCAGCGGCAACGCCGGCCGGCGCGCGGATAAGCGCCGCCAGCCCCTGCGAGGTGGTCGGGTAGGCCCCGTTCTCCAGCTTGTAGGTTTCGAGCGCGCCCTCGATGGTCGAGATGTCCGCCCTGGTCCGCACCACCCGCGCCTTGTCGCCCGACGGCAGCACGTTGATCGCGACGATGGTGGCGAGCAGGCCGATGATGACGATGACGACCATCAGCTCGACGAGAGTGAAGCCCTCTTCGTCATGCCGGACTCGATCCGGCATCCCGCTTCCCTCGTCGGCGAAAGAAGCGGGGCCCCGGCTCAAGGCCGGGGTGACGTGGGAAACGCGCATGTCACTCACCTCACTGCCCCGCCAGCGTGTTGAGCTGCAGGATCGGCAGCAGGATCGATAGCACAATCGTCGCCACCACGCCGCCCATCACGACGATGATCGCCGGCTCCAGCAGCGACATGGCGGTCGCGGTGAAGCGGTCGAACTCGCGCTCCAGGTAATCCGCCGCCCGCTCCAGCATCTCGTCCAGCCGTCCCGCCGCCTCGCCACTCGCGGCAAGATACGTCAGCAGCGGCGGGAAGACGCCGGTGCGCCGCATCGCGCTCGACAGGCTCCCGCCGCCGCGAATCGCGGTGACGATCTCATCCGACGCCTGGCGCAGCCGGCGGTTGTGAATGGTGCCGCCGGTCAGCGTCAGCCCTTCCAGCAGCGGGAGGCGGCTCGCCACCATCGTACCCAGCGTGCGCGCCATCCGTGCCGCGTGCAGGTCGCGCAGCAGCCGCCCGAGCAGCGGCACCCGCAGCAGCGCGGTATCCACCGCCAGCCGGATCGCCGGGTCCTTGAGCGCGTACCAGCCGCCGATGCCCAGCGCCGCGACGACCAGCAGCATCACCCACCACCAGCCGACCAGCACCGCCGACACGCTGATCACCAGCCGGGTCAGGAACGGCAGCTGCTGGCCGACCGTGTCGAACTGCTCGACCACCTGCGGCACGACGAACATCATCAGCGCGGTGACGACGCCCAGCGCCACCACCGCGAGGATGGTCGGATAGGCGAGCGCGGTGACCAGCTTGCCGCGAATCTCCGCCTGCCGCTCCAGCAGCACCGCCAGCCGGTCGAGGATGGTCGGCAGCGTGCCGGAACTCTCCCCCGCCGCGACCATCGCCCGGTAGAGCGAGGGGAAGGACTTGGGCGCGCGCGCCATCGCGTCGGCGAGGCGGCGGCCCTCGACGACGCCGGCATGGACGTCGGCGACGATGCCGCGCACGCTCTCCTGCTCGGTCTGGCGGGTGATGGTACGCAGGCTCTCCTCCAGCGGCGACACGCGGCTGAGGGTGGCGAGCTGGCGCGTGAAGAGAGTGAGCTGCTTGCCGCTGATCTTCGGCGTGCCGAGTTGCAGCCCGAACAGCCCATGCGAGCGGGCCACGGCCGGTGCCTCGCCAGGGTCAATCCGCACGACGTACAAACGCTGCCGATCGAGCCGCGCGCGGGCGGCGTCAAGGCTGGCGGCGGCGACATGGCCGTGCCGTTCCTGCCCACGCGTGTCGATGGCGGTGTAAGCGAAGTCAGCCATGGCTACTCACCCTACCCTTCGGCGCTGCGCGCCTCTCCCTCTCCCGCCGGGAGAGGGAGGGAGCGGCGAGGATCCCATGAAAGTAATATTTTCACGGGCACCCGAAGCCGCGGAAGGGTGAGGGTGACTACGCATCGACGATAGTCAACTCTGCCACATCCGCCGCATCCCTGCGCGACACCCGCACCGCCTCCTCCGCCGTCGTCTCGCCCGCCAGCACCAGCGCCTTCGCCGCTTCCGCCAGCGTCGGCGTGCGCGCGAAGGCGTGGGCCGCGATCGCCGCCTCGTCGCCGCCGTCGTTGATTAGGCGGCGCACGGTGTCGTCGACGCGCACCGCCTCGAACACGCCGATCCGCCCCTTGTAGCCCGAATGCCCGCACGCCTCGCAGCCGCGCGCGACATGGACCGTCGCGGCCGGGTCGATCCCCAGCAGCGGTGCCACTGTGTCGCGCGCCGGCACCGCCTCACGGCACACCGGGCACAGCCGCCGCACCAACCGCTGCGCAATCACCGCGCGCAGCGTCGAGGCGAGCAGGAACGGCTCGACCTTCATGTCGCGCATCCGCGTCAGCGCGCCGATCGCGTCGTTGGTGTGGACGGTCGACAGCACCAGATGCCCGGTCAACGACGCCTGCACCGCGATCTCGGCGGTTTCGCGGTCGCGGATCTCGCCGACCATCACCGTATCGGGATCCTGGCGCAGGATCGCGCGCAGCCCGGCGGCGAACGTCAGCCCGACCTTGGCGTTGACCTGGGTCTGGCCAATGCCGTCGACGGCATACTCGACCGGGTCCTCGACGGTCAGGATGTTGCGGCTGCCGTCGTTGAGCAGGCGCAGCGCCGCGTACAGCGTCGTCGTCTTGCCGCTGCCGGTCGGGCCGGTGACGAGGATGATGCCGTTGGGTTCGGCCATCGCCTCGGTCAGCAGGCGGTGCATCGCCGGCGTGAGGCCGAGCGCCTCCAGGTCGATGCCGGCATTGTCCTTGTCGAGAATGCGCAGCACCACCCGCTCGCCGGCGCGCGACGGCAGGGTGGAGACGCGCACGTCGAGCAGCTTGCCGCCCAACGTCAGTCCCATCCGCCCGTCCTGCGGCACGCGCCGCTCGGCGATGTCGAGGCGGGCCATCACCTTGACGCGGCTGACCACCACCGGGGCGACGTGCGCCGGCATCCGCAGCGTTTCACGCAACACCCCGTCGATGCGCATCCGCACGACAAGGCCGGTCTCGTAGGGTTCGATGTGGATGTCGGACACGCCGTTGCGCGCGGCGTCGGCGATGATGCCGTTGATCAGCCGGATGGCGGGCGCGTCGTCGGCGGTGTCGAGCAGGTCCTCGGCGGTGGGGATGCCCTCCGCCAGGCTGTCAAGCTCACCCATGCCGACCGCGGCGGCGGCGGTCGCCTGGCCATCCATCGCGTAGTTGTCGGACAGGAGGCGGTCGAACGCGGCCGGCTCGACGGTCGCGACCTCGAACGGCCGGCCGAGAAAGCGGCGCAGCTCGATCAGCGCCTTGGCGTCCGCGCCCGCCCGCATCGCCACCATGGGCCCGTCGAGCACCACCCCGAAACGGCGGGCAAAGGCGTAGGGGACGATGGTCGGCGCGCTGCTCACTGCCGCTTGATCCTGACCTGGCTGGTCGAGTTCCTGACCACCGGCACCCCCACGCGCGGGTCCTCGATGCTGCCCGGCATCGGCGCTGGCGGCAGCGGCGGGGCCGCGCCCATATAGTCGCGCACCAGCTGGTCGATCGACGGCTCCTCGTTGGGCATCGCCAGCCCCTGCTGCACGCGCAGATAGCCATAGCGCTGCTCGGTGATGCGGCGGCTGTCCTCGGCGTTGCGCAGGATGGTAGGGCGGATGAAGATCATCAGGTTGGTCTTGGTACGCGATTTCGCCTTGGACTTGAACAGGTTACCGACCACCGGGATATCGCCGAGCAGCGGGATCTTCTCGATCGTCCGCCGCTCGTTGTCGTCGAGCAAGCCACCGATCAGCGCGATCTGGCCGTCGTCGACGGTCTGCGTCGTCTCCACCTCGCGCTTGTTGAGGATGAGGTCAGAACTGCCGCTGGTCACCGGTCCCGAAATCGAGCTGACCTGCTGGTGGATGAACAGCTTGATCGCGCCCGACGAGTTGATCTGCGGCTTCACCTCCAGCTGGACGCCGACATTCTCGCGCTGGGTGGTGCGGAACGCGTTGTTGAGGTTGGCGCTGGCCAGCGACACCGCCTCGCCGGTGGTGATCGGCACCTCCTGCCCGACCAGCAGCCGCGCCTCGGTATTGTCGATGACGACGATGTGCGGGACCTGGAGCAGGTTAGAGGTGGTGTCGCTCTTCACCGCGTTGATGATCGCGCCGAAGATGGTGTCGCCAATCCGCGTCGCGCCGCCGCCAAACCCGCCGGTCGCGCCCAGGATCGAGGTGATCGCCGACTGCGCCAGCGTGTCGGACAGCGTCGTGTCGGTGCTGGTCACGACCGTCTCGCCAGTGACGGTGGTGCTGGTGGTGGCAAGCTGGCGCGCGCCGATCGCGCCGGCGATCTGAAGGATGTTGGGGGCCGAGTTGCTGAAGGTGGAGGCGGCGAACGCGCCGCCCTTGGTGTTGCCGAGCACGAACTGCGCGCCGAGCTGGCTGGCGGTGGCGTCCGACACCTCGGCGACGATCGCCTCGACCAGCACCTGCTCGCGGCGGGTGTCGAGCTGCCGGATCACGTCCGACAGCTGCCGCTGGATGTCGGCGGGAGCGGCGATGACGATCGCGTTGGCCCCGACGAAGCGGGTGACGACGGCGGCGGTACGCCCCCCTTGCGTGGTGATCGCCGCCGTCTGCGGGGTGCCCCCGGCAGAGGTCGGCTGCTGCTGCTGCGGGGTCGGCTGGGTCTGGACGAGGTTGGTGTTGGTGCCGGTCGCGTTGGTGTTGCTGGTGCCGAAATTGGAGCGCGACAGCGTCGCCTGCGGCACCGGGTCGGGTGCCTGGCCGACCAGCTGCTGCAGGACGGGCAGGAGCTGCCCCGCATCGGCATTCTCCAGGAACACGACGCGGATCTGGGTGCCGCTCTTCGCCTTCTGGTCGAGGTCGATCGCCACCGCCGCCAGCCGCGCGACGCCCTGCGGATCGCCGCGCAGCGCGATCGAGTTGGAGCTTTCGACCGCGATCACCGACACGCCGGGGCCGTTGCCGACCGCTCCCGCCGGCGCACCTGCAGCTCCGCCGCCGGCCAGCGCCTGCAGCGCGGTCGCAATCTCGCGGGCGTTGGCGTTCTTGAGGGTGACGACCCGCGTCGAGGCCGAGTCGGTGTCGATCCGCGCCAGCACCTCGCGCACACGGCGGATATTGTCGGCGAAGTCGACGATCACCAGGCTGTTGCCGCCGCGATTGGCGGTGACCGCGCCCTGCTGGCTGACCAGCGGCCGCACCGTCTCGATCGCCGAGGCTGCATCGATCGCGTGGAGCCGCACCACCTCGGTGACGAAGCTGTTGCGGCCGACGGTGCCGGTGCCGACGCGCGTTGGCTGGCTGGCGGCGTTGTCGATCGGCTGGACGCGCAGCACGCCGTTGACGCTGGGCACCGCGACCAGCCCGTTGGCGCGCAGCGTCGACAGGAACACCTCGAAATATTCGGATTTGGACAGCGGCCGGTCGGTGACCACCGTGACCTTGCCCTGCACGCGCTGGTCGATGATGAAGGTGCGGCCGGTCACCTTGGCGGCGTCGGCAATGAAGGCGCGGATGTCGGCGTCGCGGACGTTGAGCGTGGTCTGGGCGGTCGCGGGCGACGCGATCGGGGCGAGCGCCAGGGCGAGAGCGGCGAGGGTGAGCCGCCTCACTTGGCCGCCCCCAACGGGATCGACAGCGACAGGGTCTGGGTGCCGCGCTCCACCACGACCGGCACGTTGCCGCCGCCGGCATAGTCGGTCGCGACCCGGTCGAGGTCGGCAGGCCCGCTCACCGGCCTTCCGCCGATCGCGGTGACCACGTCGCCCTCGCGCAGCCCCGCCTGCCGGAACACCGCGCCCGAGCCCTGCGCGTGCACCGCCAGCCCGCTGATCCGTCCACCGGCGAGACGCGGGACGAAACCGATCTCGCTCTGCAATCGCACGACCGCAGGAGCGGCGATCGGTGCCGCACCGACGGGACGCGCGGCGGGAGCGCCCGGCACGACCGGCGCGGCCCCGCCCGACTGGTCGAGGAACAGGTCCTCCGCCGCGCCGCCGCGGTCGAGGGTGACATGGTCGAACGCCACCGCCTTCAGCTTGACGCCGGGCGCGACCTCCTCGCCGATCGCGACGCTTTTCTGGATGCCGTCCGGGCCGGCGACGATCGCCGAGCCGCGACCCATCGCCTCGTCGATGCGGGTGCCGTACAGCGTCAGGCGAAGCGACGTGACCTGCCCTGGTCCGGCTTCACCGCTCAGGCGAAAGAACGGATCGAAGCCGGTCAGCACGTCATAGGCCGATCCCGGCAGCGCCGCCGAGGCCGGTCGCCAGTCGCCGAGCGGCGACACCGGCGTCGCCACCGTCCACACCAGACGCGCGCTCTGGATTCCCAGCGCCGCGATCAGCGCCAGCTCGGCCGTCGAATACGCGCTCGGCATCCGGCGGAGCAGCCGCCGCGCCCTGCCGTCCAGCCTCAACCGCATGACCGCGCACCCGTCCCACTCATGCGCTCACGCATCGCAGTTTGCGCGCCCGCGTCAAGCACTTGGGCAGCGACGGGGAGGCGGGCGCGATGGTCCGTGCCCGCTCCCCGTCCGGCGATCAGAACTTCGCCGCCAGCTCCAGCCCCCAGGTCCGCGGCGTGTTGAGGTTGCCATAGTCGCCGAGGATGCCGCCATAGGCGGTGGACGCGAGGTTCGGGCCGTTGAAGTTGCGCACCGGCGACGAGTTCGCGTCGGAGCGGCGATAGATATAGGTGCGGTCGAACAGGTTGCGGGTCCACACCGACACGGTGACCTTGTTGCGATCGGTCACCGCGATATCGGCGAGCGCGAGCCGGCCGTTGACGATGAAGCTTGAGTCAGTCTTGGTCGGCTCGGCCTCGAAGCTGTATTGCTTGCTGGCATAGTTGGCGTCGAGGTGGAGGCGCACGCTCGCGCTGCCGACGTTGACCGGCATGACATAGTCGATCGCGCCCGATGCCGCGTGCTTGGGCGTGTAGACGATAAACAGGCTCTGGGTGACGCCGGTGAGCGGGTTGGTCGCGGTCGGCTGGTCGAAATAGGTGTAGGCGTAGGAACCGCTCAGCGTCAGCTGGCGGATCGGCTTGATCGTGCCGTCGATCTCGACACCGCGGATGTGGTTGGTGCCCTGGGCGTTGATCGCCTCCTCCAGATGGCTGTTGACGGTCGGGCTGGCCGGATCGGTGTCGAACAGATCAAAGTCGAACTGGGTGTTGCGCCGGTTCTCGATATAGCCGGCGACGTTCACGCGGGCGCGATGGTCGAACAGGTCCATCTTCGCGCCGATCTCGTAGGATTTGACCGACTCCGGCCCGAAGGAGTCGAAGCGCTGCGAGCGGTCGTCGGCACCGCCGGCGCGGAAGCCGGTGGAGTATTTCGCGTAGAGATGGATGTCCGGAGTCGCGTCGAACAGGACGTTGACCAGCGGGTCGAAGCGATTGGTCTCATTGGCGAAGGTGAAGTTGGTCGGCAGGTTGTTGACTGTGTAGAGCGTCCCGTGGCGTTTGTCCTTGGTGTAGCGGCCGCCGGCGGTGATATGCACCGTCTCCAGGAAGTCGGGCGTGTACGTCGCCTGGCCGAACGCCGAGTAGTTGTGGTCGTTCGCGGTGCTGTTGCGGGTCACGAACTGCGAGCCGACCTGGACGCCCTGGTTGGTCGAGGACACCGTCGGCAGGACGATGGGGCTGAGGATGGTGTAGCCGGTGCCGTCGAGGTTCCACAGGTTGGTGGTCGGCGTCGCGGCGTACTCGGTCGCGTGCTCCTCGAAGTAATAGAGGCCCGCGACATAGTCGAGCTGCGGGATGCTGCCGACCGCCTGGAACTCCTGGCTGAACTGGTGCTGGCGCAGGAACGACAGGCTGTAGCGGCTGAACTTGCCGCTGTTGCTCGTCGCGAGGTTCTCGCCGGTGAAGGACGGCGCGAACGGGGTGCGCTCGGGGCCGCCGCTATTATCATACTGGTCGGTGTGGACGCCGCGCCAGGCGGTGATCGAGCGCAGCTCGATCTCGGGGGACAGCTTGTACTTGAACGATGCCGACGCGCCATGCGTCTTGTCGGTGCTCTGCTGCTGCGGCACGCCGACATCGGCGACATACTGGCGGCCGGGATGGACGCCGACGATCGGCGACTTGGGCGCGATACAGGGATTGGTCACGCCGCCCGGATTGACCGCCGCCGTGGCGGCGATGGCGACGTTGCAGCGCGTGCCGTTGTAATAGAGCACGGGCGTCGCATTGGTGGCGCTGGTCGCCGCGTAATTGCCGACATTGTAGCCGTTGGGATTGTAGTTCAGCAGCTGGCTGAACATCGGCGTGTTGTCGTCGCGCGCATAGTCGAACGCGAAATCGGCGGTCAGGCCCTCCAGCGGCTCCCAGCGCGAGGCGATGCGGCCGCCCTTGCGGTCGTAATAGTTCCAGCCGGTCGAGCCCTGCAGCGGGTCCTTCACCGTCGGATCCTGGTGCTGGTAGACGCCGTCGATCTTGAGCGAGATGTTGTAGAAGCTCGGCAGGTCGAGATGGATTTCGGCATTGTGGCTGCCGAAATTACCGACGCCGCCGACAACACGGCCGTCGAACACGCCGGTCGGGGCCTTGGTGACGAGGCTCAGCGCGCCGCCCTCGGTGTTACGGCCGAACAGGGTGCCCTGCGGACCCTTCAGCACCTCGATCCGCTCGATGTCGAACAGCGCCGCGTTGAGCCCCTGCGTTTTACCGAGCGCGATACCGTCGATATAGACGCCGACACCGTTGTCGCGCGCGGTCTGGTTCTGGTCATAGGGGACGATGCCGCGGATGCCGATGGTCAGCGCCGACTGGCGCGCCTCGAAGGTGGCGACGCGCAGCGACGGCACCGAGCCGTCGGCGAGGTTGAACAGGCTGAGGACGTGGCGATCCTCCAGCGCCTGGGTGTTGAGCACGCTGATCGAGATCGGCGTCGACTGGAGGTTGGTCTCGCGCCGGGTCGCGGTGACGACGATGTCGCCGATCTGGCCGGTGTCCTGGCTCGAGTCGACGGCACCGGTGGTCTGCTCGGCCGGAGCGGCGCTGCCGGTACCGGCGGAGACCGGGTTGCTCGCCGCCGGGCCGGTCGAAGACGGCTGCTGCGGGTGGGCCTGCGGATCGGAGACGACCTGCGCAAACGCCTGACCGGCGAGCAGGAACGACAGGACGGCGACCGAGGCCGACGCGGCGAGCTTCATCGATATTCCCCTTTACTCCCCCCGCATCGCGCGGAAGTTCTGAGGCGCGGCCTAGGGGAGGCGTGGGACGGTTCGGTGACTCTGATTTGACAGTTCGGTGACAGCGGCTGCGAGCGCGCGAATGTTGCCGATCCGCCACTCGCTGGATGCACCGGTGCGAAGGCAAGCTTGCGCCTGCTGCCGACGAGGAGGCAACGATGGTGGGCGCGACAGGGATTGAACCTGTGACCCCACCCGTGTGAAGGGTGTGCTCTACCGCTGAGCTACGCGCCCGAGGTTCTCGGCGAACCTGTCGGAGGCGGCGCGTCTAGCCAAGCTCGCCGACCATGTCCAGCATCGTCTTGGCTCGCCGGCTGTGGCCGGCGGAGCCGGGGTCGATCTTAGTTGACCGAGTCCTTCAACCCCTTGCCCGCCTTGAACTTGGGCTGGCTCGATGCCTTGATCGTCATCGGTTCGCCGGTCCGCGGATTGCGGCCGGACGATGCCTTGCGCTTGGAGATCGAGAAGCTGCCGAAACCGACCAGACGGACCTCGTTGCCCTTCTTCAGCGACGCCGAAATCGCATCGAACACCGCCTCGACCGCCTTGGACGCATCACCCTTGGTGAGGCCCGACGTATCGGCCACCGTCGCAATCAGCTCCTGCTTGTTCATGCTACTCGTCCCCCCGGAAATTGGGCACCGCCAGACTCGCCGGCGGTCGCCCGAATAAAGAACATGACCTTGATACGAGTCAACCTCGCGTCCGGCTTCGCCTCAATGATGGACCTCGCCACCGACCGGTGCCACGCCTGGGGGTGGTAGCGCCGCAAGCTCGTCCGCATCGGTCCAGTCGATCGCCGCCAGCGGCTCGGTCAGCGCGAGGCGCAGCACCTCGTCGACATGGCTGACCGGCACGATGGTCAGCCCGTCCTTGATGTTCTGCGGGATGTCGGCGAGGTCCTTCTCATTCTCCTGCGGGATCAGCACGGTGGTGATGCCGCCGCGCAGCGCCGCCAGCAGCTTCTCCTTCAGCCCGCCGATCGGCAGCACGCGGCCGCGCAGCGTCACCTCGCCGGTCATCGCCACCTCGCGGCGGATCGGCACCCCGGTCATGGTCGAGACGATCGAGGTAACCATCCCCACTCCTGCGGACGGACCGTCCTTGGGCACCGCGCCCTCGGGCAAGTGGATATGGACGTCCTTGCGCTGGAACAGCGACGGCTTGATGCCGTAGCTCGGCGCGCGCGCCTTGACGAAGCTGAAGGCGGTCTCGATCGACTCCTTCATCACGTCGCCCAGCTTGCCGGTCAGCTTGGCCGCGCCCTTGCCGGGCACCGTCACGCTCTCGATGGTCAGCAGCTCGCCGCCGACCTCGGTCCAGGCGAGGCCGGTGACCGCGCCGATCTGGTTCTCGGTCTCGCTCAGCCCATGGCGATACCTCTGTACCCCGGCGAACTCGGCGAGATTGTCGGGCGTCACGACGATGCTGGTCGCCTTGCCCTCCAGGATGCGGCGCAGCGCCTTGCGGCACAGCTTGGCGATCTCGCGCTCCAGCGTGCGCACGCCGGCCTCGCGGGTGTAGCGCTGGATCAGCGCACGCAGCCCCTCGCGGGTCAGCTCGAACTCGCCGGCCTTCAGCCCATGCGCCTCGATCTGCTTCTCGACGAGGTGGCGGGTCGCGATCTCCAGCTTCTCGTCCTCGGTATAGCCCTCCAGCCGGATGATCTCCATCCGGTCGAGCAACGGCTGCGGCAGGTCGAGCGTATTGGCGGTGCAGACGAACATCACGTCGGACAGATCGATGTCGATCTCCAGATAATGGTCGTTGAACTTCGCATTCTGCTCGGGGTCGAGCACTTCCAGCAGCGCCGATGCAGGATCGCCGCGGAAATCCTGGCCGAGCTTGTCGATCTCGTCGAGCAGGAACAGCGGGTTGGAGGCACCCGCCTTTTTCAGGTTGGTGACGATCTTGCCCGGCAGCGAGCCGATATAGGTGCGGCGATGGCCGCGGATCTCGGCCTCGTCGCGCACCCCGCCCAGCGACTGGCGGATGAACTCGCGCCCGGTCGCCTTGGCGATCGACTTGCCCAGGCTGGTCTTGCCGACGCCGGGCGGGCCGACGAGGCACAGGATCGGGCCTTTCAGCTTGTTGGTACGCGCCTGCACGCCGAGATATTCGACGATCCGGTCCTTGACCTTCTCCAGCGCGTAATGATCCTCGTCCAGCGTCACCTGCGCGGCGGCAATGTCGCGCTTGATCTTCGACTTCTTGCCCCAGGGCAGCCCGAGCAGCACGTCGAGATAATTGCGCACCACCGTCGCCTCGGCGCTCATCGGCGCCATCGTCTTCAGCTTCTTCAGCTCGGCGGTCGCCTTGGTCCGCGCTTCCTTGGACAGCTTGAGCGTTGCGATCTTCCCAGTCAGCTCGGCGATCTCGTCGCCGTCGCCTTCCTCGTCGCTATTGCCCAGCTCACGCTGGATCGCCTTCAGCTGCTCGTTAAGGTAATATTCGCGCTGGGTCTTCTCCATCTGGCGCTTGACGCGGCTCTTGATCTTCTTCTCGACCTGCAGGACGCCGAGTTCGCCCTCCATCAGCGCGTACAACATCTCCAGCCGCCTGACCGGGTCGATCTCGACCAGCAGCGCCTGCTTGTCCGCGACCTTGACGGCGATGTTGGCGGCGATCGCATCGCCCAGCTTCGATGCCTTGAGGATCTCGCCCAGCTGCTGCGCGGTTTCAGCGGGCAGCTTCTTGTTGAGCTTGGCGTAATTCTCGAACTGGTTGACCGCGGAGCGCATCAGCGCCTCGGCCTCGACGCCTTCGGCCTCACGATCCTCCACCATCTCGACGGTGGTCGACAGATAGGCCCCGTCCTCGCTCAGCTCGGCCAGCCGCGCGCGCTGCTTGCCCTCGACCAGCACGCGCACCGTGCCGTCGGGCAGCTTCAGCAGCTGGAGCACCGTCGCGGTGACGCCCATCTCGTACAGGTCCTCGCGGGCAGGATCGTCCTCCGACGGGTCGAGCTGGGCGACGAGGAAGATCTCCTTGTCGGCGGCCATCGACGCCTCCAGCGCGGCGACGGATTTGTCGCGGCCGACGAACAGCGGCACGATCATGTGCGGGAAGACGACGATGTCGCGCAGCGGCAGGACGGGGTAGGTCTGGGTCATGGATGCTCCGGTGGGCGTCGAACAAGCGCCCTTGCTGGCCACTATATGGTGAGGGTTGCGGTTCCATCAATCGGCAGTCGTTGCCGCTTTCGAGAGCCGCGACGAACCGCTACGGTAGCGACATGATCGCTCTCGCCCTCCTTCTCGCCGCCACGCCGACCCTCCCTAAGAAGGGCGAACCGCCGATCAGCGCCCAGACCGCGCGCTCGGGCGGCCCGATCGATCCAGAGCAGGCGAAGCTCGGCTTCGACGCCGCCGACCTCGCGATCGAGGTGCTGCCGGCGACCGAGACGCTGAGCGGGGTCGCGACGCTGACCTTCACCGCCAAGGCACCGCTGACCCGGCTGCTGGTCGACCTCGACCGCAACCTGCCGGTCAGCGCGATCAGCATCGACGGCACGGCGCTGGCTCCCGCGGCGTGGAGCAATCCCGAGGGCAAGCTGGCCATCACCCTGCCCCACCCGGTCGCGGCGGGAGCCAAGGTCGTCGCGCGGATCGCTTATGCCGGCCAGCCGCACATCGCGGTCAAGGCCCCTTGGGACTCGGGCGTGGTCTGGGCGACGACGCCCGGTGGTCAGCCCTGGTTCGCGACCACCACCGAGGGCTATGGCTGCGATCTGTTCTGGCCGTGCCTAGATTATCCGACCGGCGAGCCGGACCAGGTGACGATGCACATCACCGTGCCGCCGGGGCTTAAGGCGCCGTCGAACGGCGTCCTCACCGGCGTCGACACGCTGGCCGACGGCCGCACCACCTGGAACTGGCGCGCGCGGCACCCCAACACCTATGCCGTCGCAATCAACGTCGGGCCGTATGAGGTGATCGAGGGCAAGTATAAAAGCCGGTTCGGCAACGTCATCCCGATGTACTACTGGTATCTGCCCGGCGAGAAGGCGAAGGCGGAGAAGCTGTTCGCCGAGTTCGCGCCGACGCTCGACTTCTACGAGGACATCGTCGGCCCCTATCCGTGGGGCCACGAGAAGGTCGGCGTGGTCGAGACGCCGCACCTCGGTCTCGAGAACCAGACGATCAACGCCTATGGCAACGCCTATGCCAAGTCGATCGACGGCTTCGACTGGTTGTTCCAGCACGAGTTCGGCCACGAATGGTTCGCCAACCAGATGACCGCCGCCAACTGGGACGACTATTGGCTGCACGAAGGGTTCGAGGAGTATATGCAGCCGCTCTACGGCCGCTGGCGCGAGGGCGAGGCGCGCTATGCCAAGATGATGGACGACCAGCGCGCCAAGATCATGAACAAGGCGCCGATCATCAGCGGCAAGCAGCGCACCGAGGAAGAGGTGTATGACGAGAAGCTCGGCGGCCCGTCGCAGGACATCTATTACAAGGGCGCGTGGATGCTGCACACGCTGCGCTGGGAGATCGGCGACGCGGCGTGGCAGCGGACGCTGCGGCTGCTGGTCTATGGCCGGCCCGACCCCCGGCCGGGCAATTTCGCGCCGCGCTATGGCTCGACCGCCGATTACGAGCGTGCCGTGCGGACGGTGACGGGGCGCGACTATGGCTGGTTCTTCGACGTCTATCTGCGCCAGGCGGCGCTGCCCGACCTGATCCAGACCCGCACCGCGGGCGGCCTGCAGCTGCGCTGGCAGGCACCAGGCGGCAAGCCCTTCCCGCTGCCGGTCGAGGTGTCGGTCAACGGGCGGATCGTCCGCGTGGCGATGACCGGCGGGCGTGGTTTCGTCGCCGCGCCAGCGGCGGCACGGGTGCTGGTTGATCCGATGGCGCGGGTGCTGCGCCGGTCGGTGGCGGTGGAGGAGTTGCAGGCATGGCAGGCGGAACGACGGGCGGCAGCGGCAACCGCGGCGGCGGCGAAGCGGTGAGCGAGCCGGCGGGCGACGGCCCGGCGATGCTGGCGCTGAAACGCTCGGCGGAGATGGCAGCGGTGTTCATGATCGGCGATGGCGCGCTTGGCCTGCTTCAGGCCAGCCGCCATGTCGGCTTGTGGCGGTCCACCGTACCGGCGGTCGACCTGCTGGTGCGGTCGAAGGCGGACGGCTACACGCTCATGCAGGCGGAGAACACCACGCTCGCGTTCAACGAGCATCTCTTTCCCAACCTGCCGTACAGCCCCGACAAGGACTTCACCTACATCGCATCCATCGGACGGTTTCCGCTCGCGCTGGTCGTGCACCCGAGCTTTCCGGCGAAGAACCTGGCCGAGTTCATCGCCCATGTGAAGGCGAATCCGGGGCGGGTGAACTATGCGTCGCCGGGCAACGGCACGGCCCACCACATGGCGATGGAGCTGTTCAAGCAGCGGACGAACCTGGACCTCACGCACGTGCCGTACAAGGGCATCGCGCCGGCCATGCAGGACCTGTATGGCGGCCAGATCCAGGTGATGATGCTC
>NZ_CAHJXA010000032.1 GCF_903644135.1 Sphingomonas bacterium
GGCGTCGTCCGACTGGCTATTCCACCCGCTCGCCGGCGGCCGCGGCGTGCTGGCGGTGCTCGGCCTCGCCCGCGACGACGGCGGCGAGCCGCTGCGATCGGACCAGATGGGGCTGCTGATGGGACTGCTCGACCAGGCCGGCGTGGCGCTCGATCGATTGCGGCTGGAAGGTGAGGCGCGCCGCGTCGTCGCCGTCGAGGAGCGCGACCGGCTGCGCGCGGCTTTGCTGTCCTCGGTGGGCCATGACCTGCGCACGCCGCTGACCGCGATTGTCGCGGCCGCCGCCGAGCTTGACGAGAGCGCCGGGCCGGCGCTGGTCGCCGACATCCGCAACGAGGCCGAGCGGCTGAGGCGGTTCGTCGCCAACCTGCTCGACATGGTACGGATCGAGGCGGGCGCGATCCAGCTGGTGCGTGAGCCCACCGACCTGACCGATGCCGTCGCCTCCGCCGCGCAGGACGTGCGGCGGACGCTGGGCGACCACCAGCTGACGCTCGACGTGTCGCCGCGGCTGCCGCTGGTCAGCGTCGATCCGCGGCTGCTCCACCATTGCCTCATCAACCTGCTCGACAACGCAGGCCGCTACGCGGAGGCGGGAACGCCGATCACCGTCAGCGCCGAGCGTCGCCCCGGCGCACTGACGCTGGCGATCATCGACGAGGGCCCGGGCCTACCGCCCGGCCGCGAGGCGACGGTGTTCGAGACGTTCCGACGCCTGGAGGGCTCCGACCGCTCCAGCGGCGGCACCGGGCTGGGGCTCGCCATCGTCAAGGGGTTCGCCGAAGCGATGGGGCTGGCGGTCGATGCCGCCAACCGCCACGATCGCCGCGGCGCGTGCTTCGCCATCGTCTTTCCCGAGGCGCTGCTGGTGACGGGGGTGATGGAAGCATGAGCGCGGGTGCGACGATCTTGGTGGTCGATGACGAGCCGGCGATCCGGCGGCTGCTGCGCACCACGCTGGAGGCGACCGGCTATCACGTCCTCGCCGCTGCCACCGCCGCCGAGGCGCTGGCGGAGCTTGGCCGCTCGCCCGAACTGGTGTTGCTCGACCTCGGCCTGCCCGACCGCAACGGGCTTGAGCTGCTGCCGATCATCGCCGGGCGCAGCCGCGCGAGCGTGCTGGTGGTATCGGCGCGCGACGCCACCGACGACAAGGTGACCGCGCTCGATCTGGGCGCGGTCGACTATGTGACCAAGCCGTTCGACACCAGCGAGCTGCTCGCCCGCATCCGCGCGGCGCTGCGCAGTCGGGTGACCGGCGACGGCGGCCATGCCGTGGTGATCGCAGGCGAGGTGACGATCGACCTGATTGAGCGCCGCATCACCCGCGCCGGCGTCGAGGTGCACCTGACGCCCAAGGAATATGGCGTGCTGGCCGAGCTGGCGCGGTTTCCGGGCCGGGCGATCACCCATCGCCACCTGCTGCGCGCGGTGTGGCCGCACGATCGCGATGGCCATGTCGAGTATCTGCGGCTGGTGGTGCGCAACATGCGCCAGAAGCTGGAGACCGACCCGGCGGCCCCGCGGCTGATCGTCAACGATATGGGCGTCGGCTATCGGCTGATGGAGGCGGCGGCGCAGCCCGGTTGACCGCGCCGTGCTCGCGCCGGGAAGATCGCCAGCGGGCAGCCACCGGCACCTGATCGAACAGGTGATCGCCCATCACCAGCGCCGCGCTGCCCATGCTGGCCGCCAGGAACGCGACCAACGCCAGAACGCCGCTGCTCGCGCCATGCCCCGGCCCATTCGACTGAAGCATACAGCCGACGAACCAGGCCAGCAGGATCAAGACGGCACCGGCGAGACGAAGCGCGATGCCGGGCCAGCGACGATCGCGCCGTCGATCAGCATGAGGCTCGACATCCATTGCCGCAACGTGCCGGTGCCGGCGCAGGGTTTCGAGAGCGGTCGGCGGCGGACTTCGCTTGTTTGCCGTATGATCGGCGGCAACCGTTCACCGAACGGAAGGGCTGGCGCGCACGCCGCGCCAGCCCTCGTCAGATCAGCGCAAGTCCGACCCGTAGGCGCGATACCGCGAACCGCCGAGCGCCGTATCGCGGCTACCGTAGAGCGTCTCGTCCTCGTCCTCGAGCTCGACGACCCCGGAGCCGGAGCCGGAGCCGACGCCTGTGCCGGCATAGTCCCAACCCGACGACCGCCACTCCTCGGCGCGGGCGTCGAGATCGACCGAATTGGCATCGTCCAGCGCCTTGACCGCGGCCGGCGTCTTGTCGTCGTCGACATCGGCCGTCAGCAGGAAGCCGCCGCGGCGGATGCCCTCCTCATAGGTGTGCCGGTCCTCGTCGGGGACGAAGACGTTCTTGATCGATCCCCACAGGCCCTTGTCCTTGCCGGTGGAGTAGGCACCCTCGGTCTGATGGGTGGTCTGGTCATGGACATTGACATGGCCGGCATCGACGCCCGCCTGACGGAGCCGCTCGGCTCCGGCATCGGCGTCGGCCTTGGTGTCGAACAGGGCGGTGATGGTACGTGACATGATGGATTCCTCTCTTTTGATGCGGTTAGCGCTGGGTGACGACCAGCTCGGTGCGACGGTTCTCGGCGCGGCCGGGTGCGGTGGCGTTGCTGTCGACCGGGTCCTTGTCGCCGCCCGTCGCGGTCTCGATGCGACCGGCGTCGATGCCCTTGGCGACCAGGGCGGCCTTTACGCTGTCGGCGCGTGCCTTGCCCAATGCGACGTTCGCCGCCTCGTTGCCGCGGGTGTCGGCATAGCCGGCGATGCGGATATGCGCCTTGGGGTATTTCTGCAGCGTCGCCGCCACTGCGTTCACGTCATCCTGGTCGGCGGGGCGGATATCGCTCTTTGCGGTTTCGAAATTGATCTTCTCGAACGTGAAGGTCTGCGGCGTCGGCTGCGAGCCGGCGAGGTAAGCGGCCAGACCCGAGGTGCCGGCGAGCGCCGCCGACTTGGGCGCGGTCGGCGTTTCGGCCACGACGCTGGTGTTGGTGGTGGTCGTCGTCTCGACCGCGTCGCGGTGCCCGCAGCGGCTGAGCCCGAACAACAACGCCAGGATGCCCAAGGCGAGCAACAGCCACGCCAGCCAGTTGGTCCGCTTCTTCTCGATATGGATATGCGTCGGCGGCGCACCATCGGTGCGCTTGCCAGTCGGGTCGGCCATTGATCCTCTCCCTATTTGATCGAGGTGCCGAACGCGTGTGTGGCGCTTCGGGTCCGCGATATCAAAGGGATCGGTGATTACTGTCCGAAGACGCCGTGACGGTAGAGGAGGGTGATAGCGACGCGGCGGTTGCGGGCGTCCATCGGGTCGGCGGCGATCATCGGCTCGCGGTCGGCGACGCCCTCGATCCGCTCAAAGCGCGCCTCGGGCAGGCCGCCGAGCGCCAGCCGCCGCCGTGTCGCCTCGGCACGGCCGGAGGACAGCGTCCAGTTGTTCATCGCGCGCGGGTCGCCGAACGGCACGCTGTCGGTATGGCCGCGGATCATGATCGGGTTGCCGCTCTTGCCGACCGCGCCGGCGATCATGCCGATCAGCTGCGACGCCTCGGGCTGGAGCAGCGTCGTGCCGAGCGCGAACATCGAATAGTCGGCGTCGTCGATCAGGTCGATGCGCATCCCGTCGCGGGTCATGACGAAGCGGACATGGTTGGACAGCTTGGCGAGGCTCGCCGAGCCGGCGATCTCGCTCATCACCTGGCGGCGCATCGCCTCGAACGCCTTGCGATCCTCGGCGGTGGAGCCCTTGCCGGCGGCCCCGCTCTGGTCCTTGCCGCCGACCGGCTCGCGTGGGATCGAGAGGGTCGGGACCGCCGACTTGCCGATCTGCGGCCCGACCTTGTTCTTGCTAAGGATGGTCTCGCCGCCGAGCAGCCCCGAGCCGCCGATCCCCAGCGACTTGGTATTGAGAAGGGTCGGCGCGAAATAGTCGGCGATGCCCTTGCGCTGCTTCTCGGTGGTCGCGCCGAGCAGCCAGAGCAGTAGGAAGAAGGCCATCATCGCGGTCACGAAATCGGCATAGGCGACCTTCCACGCGCCGCCGTGATGACCGCCGTGACCCTCGATATAGATCTTCTTGTAGATGATCTTCGGCGGCTGGTTGGAGCCGTGGGGAGCGCGGGCCATCAGCGACCCTCTTCGTCACCCCGGGCTTGTCCCGGAGTCCAGGGTGACGGACCGCAGCGCCTGTGGCTCTGGATGCCGGGACGAGCCCGGCATGACGCGGAAACCATCACCGCCCGCGTAGTCCGTCGAACACTTCCGCAAACCCAGGCTGGTTCTTGTGGGCGATGCCCGAGCGCGCCGCCTCGATCACCAGCGGCTGCGGGTGGCCGTGCAGCGAGGCGATGATGATCTGCTTGACGACGTGATAGATCGCGCCGTCGGCGTCGATCACCTGCTTCACCCGGTTGGCGAGCGGCGACACCATGCCATACGCCAGCAGCACGCCCATGAAGGTGCCGACCAGCGCCGAACCGATCATCGCGCCCAGGATCGAGGGCGGCTTGTCGA
Source organism: Sphingomonas bacterium (assembly GCF_903644135.1). GTDB lineage: Bacteria > Pseudomonadota > Alphaproteobacteria > Sphingomonadales > Sphingomonadaceae > Sphingomonas. The sequence continues at coordinate 4,490 of NZ_CAHJXA010000032.1, forward strand.
TCGAGCCCATCGTCTTGACGATGCCCAGCACCGCCGCGACGATGCCCAGCGCGGGGAGGGCATCGGCAAGGCTCGACAGCGTCGTGTGCGGGCTCTCGACCTCGTGGTGGTGGGTCTTGATTGCGTTATCCATCACGTCCTCGACCGCATGCACGTCGAGCGTGCCCGACGAAACGACGACGAGGCGCAGCGTGTCGGCGATCAGGTTGACCAATGTATGGTCGGCCGCGAGTCGCGGATATTCGGCGAACAATGCGGAGGACTTTGGATCCTCGACATGCGGCTCCAGCGCGATCGGCCCCTCGGTGCGCAGCATCTTCATCAGCTTCGACACCAGGAAGATGACGTCGAGATAGTCCTGCTTCTTGTATTTTGGACCCTTGAACACCTTCAGCAGGCCGCCGCCCATCGCCTTCAGCTCGGTGGCCGAGTTGCCGATGATCAGCGCGCCGACCGCGGCGCCGCCGATGATGATCAGCTCGTGCGGGATCGCCTCCATGACCGGGCCGAGCGCGCCGCCGGTGAAGGCGAAGCCGCCGAACACCATGACGAGCAGGACCACGAAACCGACGGCAGCGAACATGCTATTCCCCTGGAGCCATTCTGGGCTCCCTGTTCGGTGGGGTTAACCGGATTTCGTCGCCATCCGGTTACCAAGGGCAGGACTATTTAAGGTAATCGAACAGCGACAGCGACGACAGCTTGGTGAAGCTCGCCTGCGTCGCCTGCAGCGTCGTCATCGTCTTCTGCAGCTCGGTAATCGCGGCGGTGACGTCGGTGTCCTCCAGCCCCGAGCGCAGCGTCTCGCGGGTGGTCGCGGCGGCGGTCTGGCTCGATTGCTCCAGCTCGACCCGCGCCGCGCGCGCGCCGACCGATGCCTGCGCGGTGTTGACCTGGTTGGCCGCGGTCTGAAGGTCCGTGATCGCGTCGGACGCCGCCGAACCAAGCGCCCCGCCGCCCTGCAGGGTCGCGGCGAGATCGCCGATGACTTTGAGCGCGTCGGTGCCGCCGAAGGTGAACACCTTGGCGGCGGTAACGCTGGACGCGATCGACTGGCCGTCGCCGATCGGGATGGTCGGCGCGGTGCCGGCCGCAAAGGCATAGCTGCCATCGGCGTTCTGCGTCACCGCCGTGCCGCCGCTCGTGTCGCCGAACAGCGGCTGCCCCTGCGCGTCCTTGCCGTTGGCGAGGCTGGCGATCGTCTGGACGATACCGGCCAGCTCCTCGCCGATCGCGCGGCGGTTGTCGGCGGACAGCGTGCCGTTATTGGCCTGCACCGCCAGTTCGGAGGCGCGGGTCAGCTGTGCGGTGATCGAGGTGAGCGCGGTGTCGGCGCTCGACAGCGTCGACGCGGCGATGGCGAGATTGCCGCCATAGGCAGTGGCATCGGCGGTCTGCGTCGCCAGCCCGCGTAAGCGGCTATAGGCCAGCGCGTCGTCGGAGGGGGCCTGGAGCTTCTTACCGGTCGCGATCTGGGTGTTGAGCGTGTCCTCGCTCTTCGACAGCGCGATCATCTGCGCGGCGCTGCGGTCGTAGAACGAGGCGGAGGCGACGGTCATGGCGGCTACCTGATATCGAGGATCGACTGAAAGGTGTCGCGCGCGACCTGAACGACGCGGCTGGCGGCGGAATAGGCCTGCTGGAAACGCAGCAGGTCGACCGCCTCGGTGTTGAGGTCGACCTGCGAGGCGGCGTCGCGGCTGGCGACGGCGTTGTCGCGGATCGACGACTGCGCGTCCGCGACGATGCCGCGCTGGCTGATCGAGGCAGCGTTGTCGGCGACCAGCGAGGTCAATTTGACCTCGACCCCCGAGGAGGTCCGCGCGGCCTGCAGCACGTCGAGGTTGGACCCGTCGCGCGGGCCGCCGCCGCTCGACGCCGCGGCGATCTTGCTGGGGTCGGTCAGGGCCAGGCTGATCTCGGTCGGTGCCGATCCGGTCGCGAACATCGCCGTGCCGGGCGCGCCGTTGAGATCGCTGCCGCTGGTCTGCACGGTGTTGACGCTGGTCGTGAAGCCGGTCGCGATCGCGTCGAGCTGTGTCTGTGCGTCCTTGATTTTCTGCGCGCCGTCGACGACGCCGGCGAGCGCGCCGCCGGTCGGCTCGACCGCCGAGGTCGCGCCGCCGAAATGCACCGCGAACGACACCGCTCCATCGGCGTTGCGGACATAGGTGACGTCGCCGGCGTCGGTGCCGGACACCAGGGTCGCGCCATTGGGGCCGCCCATCTTCACCGTCGCGCGGCCGAGCGCGTCGGTGGTGACGTTGACGTCGCTGAGCGCGCTCATCTGTTCGAGGATCGAGTCGCGCTGGTCGGCAAGGTTCGCCGCCGCGCTGGTGCCGCCGGCGGTGCGGCTCAGCCCCTGGTTGACCGCGGCGAGGCCGGAGGCGAGCGAGCTGAGCTGCGTCGTCGCCTGGTCGGCGGTGGTGTCGAGATCGGCCCCGATCTGGTCGACAGCGCGGCCGGTGGCGGTGAACGCGCCGGCGGCGGAGGCTGCCGCCTCCAGCATCGCGGCGCGGTTGGTGGTCGAGCTGGGGTCGCCGGCGAGCGTCGTCGCGGCGGTGTAGAAGCCGGTCAGCCGATCGGACAGGTTGTCGCCGGTCATCGCCGACTGGATGCGCGTCAGCCAGGTCGCGCCGGTCTCGGTCTTGGCGAGGTCGGCACCGGCGCTGCGCACCGCTGCGCTCTTCAGCGCGTCGGCGGAGCGGGTGACGCCAGTAACGGTGACGCCGCTGCCGGTGACCACCGCGGTCGAGGTCAGCCCCGAGCGGTTGCCGCTGATCTCGTTCAGCGTCGTCGAGCGGCGCACATAGCCGGCGGTGGCGCTGTTGGCGATGTTCTCCGACACGGTCGACAGCGCGGTCTGATACGCGCGCACGCCGCTGGCACCGATCGAAAGCAGGTCGCTCATGGCGTAGGCGTAGCGTCGCCCAGGTTAAGATTGGCTTGCACGGCTTTGCTCTTGCTCAAAAAGGCGGTCATCGCCTTGCCGATGCCGAGCGGCTGGTGCTCGGCCATCGCCTGCGCGACCTTGGCGTCGCTCATCTCCGTAAAGGTGTCGAGCGCCTTGGAGTCGAACAGCGGGTCGGCGAGCTTCGCCTGGCGCATTGACTTCAGCATCATGCCGGTGAACATCGCCTCGAACTTCTCGCCGGCCTTCTTCAGGTTGGCGGTGGTCGCGGTACGGCCGAGATCGTTGCCGACGCCGGTCGCGCCGCCAATTTGAGGAGTGTCGGTCCCAGGAACACTGCTCATAGCACGATCAACTCCGCCTTGAGCGCGCCGGCTTCCTTCAGCGCCTCCAGGATCGCGACCAGATCGGCGGGCGAGGCACCGATCGCGTTCACCGCCTTGACGATGTCGGCGAGCTTGGGGCCGGGGGCGAGCAGGAACATCGGCCGCTTCTCCTCGTCGACGGCGACGCCGCTCCTGGGAACGACGGTGGTCTGGCCCTGGCTGAACGGCGCGGGCTGGCTGACCTGCGGCTTCTCGTCGATCCGCACCGTCAGTTTCCCGTGGCTGACCGCGGCAGGCCCGACACGCACCGCCGAGTTGATGACGACGGTGCCGGTGCGCGCGTTGACGATCACCTTGGCGGAAGGCTCGGCGGAGACGACGTCGAGGTTCTCGATCGCACTCATCATCGTCGCGCGGATATCGGCTCCGGCCGGAGCGCGGACCGCGACCGACACGGCATCCAGCGCCTCGGCGCTGCCCGGACCCATCTTCCTGTTGATCGCACCGGCGACGTTCTGCGCGGTGGTGAAGTCCGCGCGGGCGAGGTTGAAGGTGAGGCTGGGAGCGGTGTCGAACCCGGTCGCGACCGCGCGCTCGACGGTGGCACCCTCGGGGATGCGGCCGGTCGAGGGGACGTTGATGACGATCTTGGAGCCGTCCGCCCCTTCCGCGCCCAACCCGCCGACCGCCAGGTTGCCCTGCGCCATCGCATAGATCTGGCCGTCCGCACCCATCAACGGCGACAGGATCAGCGAGCCACCGCGCAGCGACTTGGCCTTGCCCATCGACGCGACGGTGATGTCGAGGCGTTGTCCCGGCTTGGCGAAGGGCGGCAGCTCGGCGGTGATCATCACCACCGCCGCGTTCTTCATGCCCGGATTGACGCCGGGCGGCAGCTGCAGCCCGAAGCGGCTGGCGACCGCCTTCAGGCTCTGCACGGTGTATTCGAGGTTGTCGTCGCCGGTGCCGGGCAGGCCGACGACGACGCCATAGCCGGTCAGCTGGTTGGCGCGGATGCCCTGGAAGGTGCCGAGGTCCTTGATGCGGTCGGCCCCCGCGGGGGTCGCGAGGCTGAGCGATGCAAGGAGCGCGAAGATGGTGCGGATCATGGCGTCACCTTGCCGGAGATTGGTTAAGAAGCTGCTCACCATGCGGCACGTCCGTCACCCCGGGCCTGTCCCGGCATCCAGAGCCACGGACGCAGCGCTGCTTGGCTCTGGACCCCGGGACAGGCCCGGGGTGACGAGACTAGAACGGCGACACCACCGAGAAGAACCGGCCCAGCCAGCCCTGGCGGCTGGCGCGGGCGACGTCGCCTTTGCCGGTATAGGCGATCTTGGCGTCAGCGACGCGGGGCGACAGCACGCGGTTGTCGGCATCGATGTCGGCGGTGCGCACGACGCCCTTGATCTGGACATACTCGTCGCCGCGGTTGAGCGTGACGCGCTTTTGCCCCTGCACCAGCATCGTGCCGTTGGGGTAGACCTCGGCGACGGTGACGCTCACCTCGCCGGTCAGCGAGTTGGCCTGGTCGGCGGTGCCGGTGCCGGTGAAACCGCGATTGCCATTGGCGCTGGCGGTGGCGCTCGACGGCTTGAACAGCGACAGCGCACCGGTCGTCGGCGGCGTCAGCGACAGGCCGGCGCTGCCGTTGGAATCGAGCTTGCTGGCGGCCGATTTGGACGCGGCGGTCTTCTCGACCAAGACGATGGTCAATGGATCACCAACCCGGCGCGCGCGCGATCCCTCGTACAGCGCCGCATAGCCGCCCGCCGGCTGGAAGATGGCACCGTTGGCGGGCAGCGGTGCCGTGGCGACGGGCGCGCGCATCGCCGTATAGTCCTCGGGCGGCTTCTTCTTGCCGCCGATGATGCTGGCATCGGCGGGCGAGGGGGCGAATGCGCCCGCGACCAGTGCCGCCGCCGCGGCGGCCAGCGCGATCTCGACCCAATAGCCAGTGAAACGAGGAGGTACGCGCGATGCCATCATGTCGCCTTAGATGTTCTGGTTGACGTACTTGAGCATGTCGTCGCTCGCCGAGATCATCTTGGAATTGACCTCATAGGCGCGCTGGCACTCGATCATGTCGACCAGCTCCTCGACGGTGTTGACGTTCGACGCTTCCAGCTCGCCCTGGCGGACGTTGCCGCGGCCGTCCTGGCCGGCGACGCCGACGTTCGCCGCGCCGCTTGCCGCGGTTTCGACCAGGTAATTGTCGCCCTTGGACTGCAGCCCGGCGGCGTTGGGGAAGGTCGCGACCTGGATCTGGCCGAGCGACTGCGGCTCGGTCTGGCCGGCGATCGTCGCCGAGACCGTACCGTCGGTGCCGATGGTGATGCCGGTCGCGCCCTGCGGCACGGTGATGCCCGGCTGGACCTGATAGCCGTCGCTGGTGACCAGCAGGCCCTCGGCGGAGCGCGAGAAATTGCCGGCGCGAGTATAGCCGGTGGTGCCGCCGGGCATCTGCACCTGAAAATAACCCTCGCCATCGAGCGCGAGGTCGAGGCTGTTGCCGGTGGTCTGCATCGAACCCGCCGTGTCGATCCGCGCCGTGCCCTGGATCTTGACGCCGGTGCCGAGATTGAGGCCGGTCGCGTATTTGCTCTCAGCTGTCGACTGCGCGCCGGCGGCGGTGACCGTCTGGTAGGCGAGCGTCGCGAAGGAGGCGCGGTCCTTCTTGAACCCCGTCGTGTTGACGTTGGCGAGGTTGTTCGAGATCACTCGCATCCGCATGTCCTGGGCGTCGAGCCCGGTGCGCGCGATGTGCATGGCGGCGGAAGACATTGGGTGTTTCCTTCTAGCTGGGCAGGCGCATGACGGATGCGCTGCTCTCGTCCATGGTCTTGGCCTCTTTCATGACGTTGGCCTCGACCTCGTAGGCGCGCTGGTTCTGGATCATGTCGACCAGCGCCTGAGTCATGTTGACGTTGGAGCCCTCGAGCGCGCCCGAGGTCACGGTGGCGTCGAGGTCATCGGGCAACGATCCGCCGCCGCGCACCTTGAGCAGGTTGTCGAGGCCCTTCACCGTGTCGCTGCCCTTGGCGGAGGCGAGCTTCAGCTTGTCGATCACCGTCGGGTTCTTGGGATCGCCGCCCTGCGGCACGATCGAGACCGTGCCGTCGCCGCCGATCGACAGCGAGTCGTATGGGGGCAGCGTGATCGGTCCTGACTGGCCCTGGACGACATAGCCATCGCCGGTCTGGAGCACGCCCGAGGCTGCGACCTCCAGATCCCCTCTGCGCGTGTAGCCCTCGCCGCCATCGGGGGCCTGCACCGCCAGCCAGCTGTCGCCGTTCATCGCGACGTCGAGGTTGCGGCCGGTGGTCTGGACCGCGCCGGGGGTGCGGTCGGCGTCGGTGACCTCTTCGCTGGTCGGCGAGCGGGCGGTCAGCGCCGCGCCGCCGCCCTTGAGCTGGATCTGGTCGAACACGACGCGATCGGCGCGGAAGCCGGTGGTCGACGCGTTCGCCATGTTGTTGGCGATCGCCGCCTGCGCCGCCATGCGCGCGCGCAGCCCCGTCGCGGCGGTATAGACCAGCTTGTCCATGTCGCTCCCCCGCTATCCTTGGATCAGGTGCGGATGTTGAAGATAGTTTCGGAGATCTGGCTGGCGGTATCCAGCGCCTTGGCGTTCGCCTGAAAGTTGCGCTGCGCCGCGATCAGGTCGACCAATTCCTCGGTGATGTCGACGTTGGAGCCCTCCAGCGTGCCGGTCATCAGGTTGCCGAAGCTCGCCTGGTTGGCGCTGCCCATGATCGCGCCGCCCGACACGCCGGTCGACGACCAATAGCTGCTGCCGAGCTGCTTGAGGCCGGCAGGGTTGGTGAAGTTGGCCAGCGCGACGACGCCCAGCTTCTTGCTGTCGCCATTGGTGAAGCTGGCAGTGATCAGGCCGTTGGCGTCGACCGACACGCCCGACAGCTCGCCCGCCGCCTTGCCGTTCTGGGTCCGCGAGGCCACCGCAAAGGCGGAGGAATATTGCGTCGAGCTGGACAGGTCGAAGCTGATCGTCTGCGCGGTCGGGCTGCCCGATGGCTGGAAGGTGTCGAAATTGGTCGCGGTGGTCGGCGAGGTCATTACGCCGGCGTTGTTGAAGGTCAGCGTCGTCGTCGGCGAACCGCCCGAGGTCAGCTGCTCGTCGCCGACGAAGCTGTGCACCGACCAGCTGGTGTTGCCGCTGCCGTCGGTCGCGCCCTTGACGTAATAGTTGGTCAGCGTCTCCGAATTGCCGTTGGCGTCGTAGATCGTCGTCGCCGTCGAGTTGTTGTAGGTCGATGCATTGGAGCGGTCGAAGCTGCCGGTCGGCGCTGTGCTGCCGCTCGACAGGTTGACCTTCAGCGTGACCGAAGAGGTCGCCACCGGCGAGCCGCTGGTCTCGGGCAGCTGCACGTTCTGCAGCCCGTCGGTGCCGGTCGCGGTGACGTTGCCCTCGCTGTCGACCGGATAGGCCTGGAGGTACGACCCTTGCGCGTCGGTGATGAAATGGTTGGCGTTGACCTGGAACGCGCCGTTGCGGGTATAGTCGAGCTGCGGCGTGGTGCCGCTGGTCTTGACCGCAAAGAAGCCGTCGCCGGAAACAGCGAGGTCGAGCGACGACGAGGTCGTCGTCAGGTTGCCCTCGGCAAACTGCTGAACGTTGCCCTTCACCACGACGCCCGAGCCGACCAGCTTGGTCGGGTCGACCGCCAGGCTCGACGCGATCACGTCGGCGAAGTCGGTGCGGCTCTTCTTGAAGCCGTTGGTGGCGACGTTGGCCAAGTTGTGGCTGATCGTCGACATGTCGGTCTGCGCCGCCTGAAGGCCGCTGAGCGAGGTGTAGAAGGTCATGGGGTTACTCCTTGCAAATGGGGATCAGCCGACCGAGCGGACGTCGGCGAGCTTTACCGAGCCGATACCGGTCACGTTGAGGGTGGGGTCGCCGGTGGCGGACAGCGCGACCGACTCTACCGGTGCCCAGACCAGCCCGGTGGCGGCGACGGTCGAGCCGCCGTTGCGCGCGCCGACGGTGATCGTGAACGGCCCGGCGGCGGTCGTGCCGGTGTCGGTGGTGCCGTCCCAGTCATAGGAGACGGTGCCCTTGGCCTGCTGGCCGAGCGACAGCGTCTTCAGCACGTTGCCGCTGGCGTCGGCGATGGTGACGTCGACGTTGGTGGCGTCGCCGGCGAGCTCGATCTTGCCGTTTACGCCGCCCGACGCGCGGGCATAGGCGGTCGAGCCGGCGGTCAGCACCGTCTTGCCGACATAGGCCATCGCGTCGCTGGTCGAGGTCGCGCCAAGCTTGGTGGCGATGCCGGTCAGGGTCGTGTTCATCTGGGCGATGCCGGCGACGGACGAGAACTGCGCCATCTGGGCAATCATCTGGGTGTTGTCGACGGGGTTGAACGGGTCCTGGTTCTTCAGCTGCGCGGTCATCAGCGTCAGGAAGTCGGCCTGGTTCAGCGTCTGCGACGAGGCGCTGCTCGCCACCGCCTTGTTGGCGGTGGCGGCGTTCGTGATGCCGAGGCTGGAGAGCGTCGAGTCGAAGGTAGATGCGGTGGTCATGATCAGCGGCCCAGCTTGAGGGTGTCGATGGTGAGCTGCTTGGCGGTGTTCATCACCTCGACATCATTCTGGTAGGATCGTGCGATCTCCATCATGTCGACCAGCTCGCGGGTTTCGTCGACCGCCGCCTCATAGACGTTGCCGTCCTTGTCGGCCTGCGCGTTGGTCGGGTCGTAGCGCTTGGCCGGGGTCTCGCCGGCGGTCACCACCTTCTCGACGTCGACCGTCGCCAGCCCCGACGCCTTGTCGTAGCTGGTGCGGAACACCGGCTTCATCGTCTTGTACGCAGCGTCGGCCGACGACGCGACGCCGCCGGCATTGGCCAGGTTGGAGGCGGTGGTGTTCATCCGCACCAGCTGCGCGCTCATCGCGCGGCCGGCGACCTGGAAGACGGTGAGGGGGGAGGACATTCCTTATTCTCCCTTCAACGCGCGAGTCATCTCGCTGATGCGGCCGCTCAGGAAGGACAATGTCGTCTGATACTGGACGGCGTTCTCGGCGAAGGCGGTCTGCTCCTGGCTCAGCTCGACGGTGTTGCCGTCCATGCTCGGCTGGGTCGGCACGCGGAACTGCACCGCCTTGGCAAAGGCGCTGTCGGCATCGCCGCCATTCTCGACGGCGGCGAGCGTCGACTGGAAGTCGACATCCTTGGCCTTGAAGCCGGGAGTGGAGGCGTTGGCGATGTTCGACGCGAGCAGGCCCATGCGCTGCGAGCGCACCTCCAGTGCCGCGCCATGTACCCCGAAAAGCGTGTCCCCTGCCATGACGGCAACTCCTGCGCCCGATTGCGCGTCGATAGCCTAGCAAGGGGTGTGCCAACCGGCGGCGGGAGCGGCTGGGGGCCGATAATTGGGGCAGGGCGGCAAGAGTTTGCCGGGACGGGCGGCAAGGCTTGCCGGCTGCGCGGCCTTGTCGACATGGTGCGCGAGCCCGGCCTCGTGGCGAGGTGACGGAGAGCCGAACTGGCCCGCCGCTTGCAACGCAGCCGGCGCATGAACGAGCTTCTCGATCCCGTCGCCCTCGCCATCGTCTTTGGCGGCACTCTGCTGGCCATGATCCTGCGCGCGCCGCTCGCCGATGTCGGCCGGGCGTTTGCCGCGCTGGCCACGTTGGGGCGGCGACGTGTCGATGCCAGGACGCTGATCGCGCAGATCGTCGCGCTCGGCCGCATCGCCCGCCGTCACGGCGTGATCGCGCTCGATCGCTCGATCATCACCGATCCGGACCTTGCCGCCGCGATCGCCGCGATCGTCGACGGCGCGGCCCCCGGCGACATCGCGACGCTGATCATCCAT
>NZ_CAHJXA010000033.1 GCF_903644135.1 Sphingomonas bacterium
GCTCCAGGAGTAATCTGACATGGCAATGAGTGGCGGCCGCGAAGACGGCGAGCCGATGATGGACATGAACATGACGCCGTTGATCGACGTCCTGCTCGTGCTGCTCATCATGTTCATCATCACCATCCCGATCCAGACGCACGCGGTGAAGGTCGACCTGCCGCAGAACAGCAACACCCCGCCACCGCCGGTGGAGCCGACCAAGAACACGCTGTCGATCGATCCGGCAGGCACGATCGCCTGGAACGGCGTGCCGGTGAACGAGGTGACGCTGCGCCAGTATCTCGACCAGAGCGCGGGCATGTCGCCGGAGCCGGAGCTGCACTTCCAGCCCGACCCGCAGGCGCGCTACGAAGTGGTCGACAAGGTGCTGGCCGTGGTGAAGCGCTCGGCCATCACCAAGCTGGGGTTCATCGGCAACGAGCAATACCGAAACGACTTCTGACGGCGACGACCTTGGTATAGGAAGGGGCGGCTATAACGGCCGTCCTTTCTGTATCTAGTCAAATGCCCTGATTACAAAATAGGTAGACCTTAAAGTAAGGTAATGAGATGGATCAATCTCTAGCTTGCCTTGTAAGCAGGTTGCACCTAGCTGTGTGCTTAAGTCTTGCAGTGTTCGCGTTACTCACAGCGCCGATCGACGCTGCTCAAACCGTTGCAAATTCCGGCACACCGCAACGGGCTAAAGACAAAGCCAGTCCCGATATCGTCGTGGAAGGTGTTCTCGATGGGCACTATCCTATCAGAGTTCAAAACAACCTTGGATCAGGGTTTGACACAGTCACATCTAGGCAGGCCGCTTCTGATGCTAAATTCTTTAGTCAGTGCGTAAAGGGCGATGACAATAAGGCTCTTCAAGAGCTTATAGATGGACAACCTAATCGCGAAGGTCGAGCAGCTGCATTGGATTGGATTATTCGTGGGCACAAGGCTTGCTACCCTGGCTACACTGAGCACTTCTCGATGATAAACGTCCATAGTTATGGAGACTGCAATCCGCGCGTAAGTATCGCGCAACCGCAAGCGTCTCCCATTTGCCAGTCAATGTATGACCGAGGAGCACTGATTGAGAAAGTGCTTGCTACCTACGCTGCCGATATTCAAATCAATACAGACGATCTATTTCGGTCTGAGGTGATTGCGCGATTTAAGAGACGTGAAGATAAGTTCGACAGGACGCGTTCCCGGCAAGAGCGTGTATACGTCAAAGTAGTTTCGTGTCTAGTCGCGAGAAACCCGTCTGTTGCATTGGCGTATGAACGAAGTCCAGCAGGTAGTGAAAACGAGACTAAGCTTGGTCGATCATTGATCGGTACCGCTTCCGAGTGCGTTGGTCGAGCGCAGCAAGTCCGTGTTGATCCTTCGCAATTTCGCATTTACTTGGGAGATGCAATATACTCGTGGATATTAGCGCTACGTGGGGTAGACTCGCCTGTTCCGGTGAGGTAGCGATTAGTAATAGTCTAATCATGAGACTAACACTCACAGTAATGAGCAGCCTTGTCTTGGTTTATCAAGCATGTCGTTAGCCTTTATGCGACCTGCGCTATAATCGCGGCAGCGTTACCCCGCGCTGGCCCATGTATTTCCCGGCGCGGTCGGCATAGGTCGTTTCGCATGGCTCGTTGCCGAGTAGGAACAGGAACTGGCACGCACCCTCGTTGGCGTAGACCTTGGCGGGGAGCGGTGTGGTGTTGCTGAACTCCAGCGTCACATGCCCCTCCCAGCCTGGCTCCAGCGGCGTTACGTTGACGATGATGCCGCAGCGCGCATAGGTCGACTTGCCGAGGCAGATGACCAGCACGTCGCGCGGGACCCGGAAATACTCCACTGTCCGCGCCAGCGCGAAGCTGTTGGGCGGGATGATGCAGCAGTCGGTCTTGCGATCGACGAAGCTGTTGGCGGCGAAGTCCTTGGGGTCGACGGTCGCCGAATCGACATTGGTGAAGATCTTGAACTCGTCGGCGACGCGCGCGTCATAGCCGTAGGAGGACAGGCCATAGCTGATACAGCCGTCGCGTCGCTGTGCCTCCACGAACGGCTCGATCATGCCATGCGCCAGCGCCTGTTCGCGGATCCAGCGGTCGGATTGGACCATTAGGCGAGTGCTCCATCCATCAATGCCGGGAAAAACCCCTCATGCGCGGTGCGGAGCGCGTCGAGCGCCACTACGTCGTCGCGGTCGGGCCGTTCGAAGATCAGCCGCTTGCCGCCGGTCCGCCCGAGCGGCTCGGCCTCGACCCCTGCAGCATGTGCCGCGCCGAGGAAATCCAGCAGGGCATGGTCGTGGACGGTGACGACATACACGCCCTGATCCTCGGCGAAGAAGGCGCGGGCACAGTCGAACGGCTGCTTGCGGTCGATCATCGCACCGACATTGCCGGCCAGCGCCATCTCGGCGATCGTCACCGCGACGCCGCCGTCGCTGACGTCGTGCACCGCCGACAGCTGGCCCGCGTCGATGGCGCTGCGGATCAGGTCGCCGGCGCTGCGCTCGGCGGCAAGGTCGACTGGCGGCGGCGGGCCTTCCTCGCGGCCATGGACCTCGCGCAGCCATAGCGACTGGCCGAGATGGCCGCCGCGCACGCCGACCGCGAGGATGATGTCGCCTGCATCCTTGAAGGCGATCGTCGCGCTCTTGCGCCAGTCCGCAAGCAGCCCGAGGCCGCCGATCGCCGGCGTCGGCAGGATCGCCGAACCACCCCCCGTCGCCTTGCTTTCATTGTAGAGCGAGACGTTGCCGCTCACGATCGGGAAGTCGAGCGCGCGGCAGGCGTCGCTCATCCCCTCCAGGCAGCCGACGATCTGCCCCATGATCCGCGGGTTCTGCGGGTTGGCGAAGTTGAGGCAGTTGGTGATCGCCAGCGGTGTCGCGCCGACCGCCGACAGGTTGCGCCACGCCTCCGCCACCGCCTGCCGCCCGCCCGCGACCGGATCGGCGAAGCAATAGCGCGGGGTACAGTCGGTGGTCATCGCCAGCGCCTTTGCGGTGCCGTGGACGCGCACCACCGCTGCGTCGCCGCCGGGGCGCTGGACGGTGTCGGCCCCGACCATGTGGTCATATTGCTCCCAGATCCAGCGGCGGCTGGCGATGTCGGGCGAGGCCATCAGCGTTAGCAGGTCGGCGGCGATGTCGCGGCACGGCGGCACATCGGCGAGCGGTGCCGGCGGCGGCGTCGGCTCGGACGGTCGGTCGTAGAGCGGTGCCTCGTCCGCCAAAGGCCCGAGCGGGATGTCGCAGACCAGTTCGCCGCGATGGCGCAGCACCATGCGGCCGGTGTCGGTCACCCGGCCGATCACCGCGAAATCCAGTTCCCATTTGCGGAAGATCGCCGCCGCCTCGGCCTCGCGGCCGGGCTTGAGCACCATCAGCATCCGCTCCTGCGATTCCGACAGCATCATCTCATAGGCGGTCATGCCGCTCTCGCGCTGCGGCACGTCGTCCATCACCAGCTCGATGCCGACGCCGCCCTTCGATGCCATCTCGACGCTGGAGGAGGTGAGGCCGGCGGCACCCATGTCCTGAATCGCGACGATCATGTCGGTCGCCATCAACTCCAGGCACGCCTCGATCAGCAGCTTCTCCGTGAAGGGATCGCCGACCTGTACGGTGGGGCGCTTGGCGTCGGCATCGTCGCCGAAATCGGCGCTGGCCATAGTCGCACCGTGGATGCCGTCGCGGCCGGTCTTCGATCCGACATAGACGATCGGATTGCCGACGCCCGAGGCGGCCGAGTAGAAGATCCTGTCGGTATCGGCGACGCCCACTGTCATCGCGTTGACCAGGATGTTGCCGTCATAGGCGGGGTGGAAGTTCACTTCGCCGCCGACGGTCGGCACGCCGACGCAATTGCCATAGCCGCCGATGCCGTGAACGACGCCGGCGATCAGGTGCCGCATCTTCGGGTGGTCGGGCCGGCCGAAGCGCAGCGCGTTCAAGTTGGCGATCGGCCGCGCGCCCATCGTGAACACGTCGCGCAGGATACCACCCACGCCGGTCGCCGCGCCTTGGTACGGCTCGATGTACGAGGGGTGGTTGTGGCTCTCCATCTTGAAGATCGCCGCCTGACCGTCGCCGATATCGACCACGCCGGCGTTCTCGCCGGGGCCGCAGATCACCTGCGGGCCGGTGGTGGGCAGCTTCTTCAGGTGGATGCGCGACGATTTATAGCTGCAATGCTCCGACCACATTACCGAGAAGATGCCCAACTCGACAAGGTTCGGTTCGCGGCCCAGCGCGTGGAGGACGCGCTCATGTTCGTCAGGGGACAGGCCGTGGTCGGCGACCATCTGGGGCGTGATCTCGGTCATGCGTCAGGCTCTAGCGAGTGGCCCCGCGCGCGTCACCATCGCGCGCGCCGTCATCGCCTTGTCCCATTCCCGGTGCAGACCTAAATCGCGGTCGACATGCGGCTGGCGCTGTCGATAGCGGGGGGTGTCATCATGCCGTGGCGTTACCAACAATCGACCGGCGTCCTTACCCATAACGGACAGCGGGTCACGGTCGGCTATTCGGGTGCCGGCACCGGCCGCAACAATCACGCCATGCAGGCGACCGCCAATGTCGGACCCATCCCGACCGGGAACTACACGATCGGAACGCCGTACAACACGACGACGCACGGACCGCACGTCATGCGGCTCACTCCGCAAGGTCATACCGCGCTGGGGCGGTCCGGCTTCCTGATCCATGGCGATAACCGGACGCACACCGCCTCGCAGGGTTGCGTCATCCTCGACCCGAACGTCCGCAATCGCATATCGGCGAGCCGCGACCTGACGCTTGAAGTGGTGCAGTGAAGTTGCGGACGCTCGGCCTGAGCGGCCTCGCAGCGGCGCTGCTGCTCGCCGGCTGCTCGTCGGTCGCATCTGTCGGCAATAGCATGGCGACCGAGAAGTCGCAGGATCGCCCGCCTGCCGCGCGGCCGCAGCCCAGCGCCGCGATAGACGATCCGCAACTCGCCCGGATCGATCGGCGAGCGGCGCAGGAGGGGGCCACCGCTTATCTCGCGACGGTGGGCGACGAAGATGGCGACTGGCAGCACCTGCTGGATGCTGCCGCACGGGGGGATGCGGCGGCGCTCGCGCTGGCGACCAAGCTGCGGCCCGCCGCCGATGCCGGCACCGCCGAGGCGCTCGACATGTCGTTCGGGCGAGCACTGCCTGCCGCGCCGACAACCATCCTGACCCTGGTCAAGGGTGCCAATGTCGACGTGCTTTGCACATCACCGTTCATCGAACCCGAAGCGGGGGTCGAGCGCCGCTATAACAAGGACGCGCTGGCCGCGCTCGACCGGCTTCCCGAGTCGCAGCGGCCGCACCCCGCGTTCGAGGCGTGCCGAGCCAGGCTGGAGCAGGTCGCCCGATCGCTTCACGACTGATCCCAAGCTTCACTGGTAAGGCGGCTGGGTCCATCCCTTGGGGCTGAGGGTGAAGATCTCGCAGCCGCTGTCGGTGATGCCGATTGAATGTTCGAATTGCGCCGACAGCGACCGGTCGCGGGTCACCGCAGTCCAGCCATCGTCGAGCAGCTTCACGTCGGGCCGACCGATGTTGATCATCGGCTCGATGGTGAAGATCATGCCGGGGCGCAGCTCCGGGCCGGTGCCGGGACGGCCGACATGCACCACCTCCGGCGCGTCGTGGAACAGCCGGCCCAGGCCATGGCCGCAGAAATCGCGCACCACGCCATAACGGTTGCGCTCGGCGTGGCGCTGGATCGCGTGGGCGACGTCGCCCATGTGCGCGCCGGGCCGTGCCGCCTCGATGCCGAGCATCAGGCATTCGTACGTCACCTCGACCAGTCGGCGCGCCCGGATCGGCACGTCGCCGACCAGGTACATCCGGCTCGAGTCGCCATGCCAGCCGTCGAGGATCGGGGTGACGTCGACATTGACGATCTCCCCGGCCTTCAGCGTGCGCTCGCCGGGAATGCCGTGGCAGACGACGTGGTTGATCGAGATGCAGCTGGAATGGGTATAGCCACGATAGCCGAGCGTCGCCGGCACGCCGCCGTTCGCGACGATGAAGTCATAGACCAGCCGGTCGATCTCGGCGGTGGCGACGCCGGGCACCATGTGCGGCACCAGCATGTCGAGCGTTTCGGCAGCGAGCCGCCCGGCCTTGTGCATCCCGGCGAACGCCGCCGCGCCGTGGAGCTTGATCGCGCCGGTGCGTGCCTCTGGCGCGTCGGAGGTGACGGTCACGAAATCGGTCATGGCCGCGATATAGCGTGGCGAAACCGGCTTTGCGAGACTATGCGATGGCCATGGCAAGCGAGCGGATATGGACGGCGGCGCTGCTCGTCATCGGCGACGAAATCCTGTCGGGGCGCACCCAGGACAAGAACATCGCCCAGATCGCGCAGTGGCTGAACGTCCAGGGTATCCGGCTGGGCGAGGTGCGCGTCGTCGGCGACCGCGAGGAGGCGATCGTCGAGGCAGTCAATGCGCTGCGGGGGCGCAACGACTATCTGTTCACCACCGGCGGCATTGGCCCGACCCATGACGACATCACCGTCGACGCGATCGCGGTCGCGCTCGACGTCGGCGTCGTCCACCATCCGCGCGCGATGGAGGCGCTGGAGGCCTATTATGCGACGCGCGGCGGCTTGAACGACGCGCGGGCACGGATGGCGCGGGTGCCGGCGGGGGCCGACCTGATCGAGAACCGCCTGTCGGGCGCGCCGGGTATCCGCTGGGGCAACGTCTTCATCATGGCGGGAGTGCCGCACATCACCGCCGGGATGCTCGACGCGCTGACCGGGACGCTGGAGGGTGGCCGGCCGGTGGTCAGCCGGACGATCGGCTGCTGGGTGGCGGAAAGCGAGGTCGCCGACCTGCTGCGCGTAACCGAAAAGGCCCACGCGGGGGTGGCGATCGGCAGCTACCCGTTCTTCCGCGAGGGCCGGGTGGGGGCGAACTTCGTCGCGCGCAGCCCCGACGAGGCGCTGGTCGACGCCTGCATCGCCGACCTTTCCCGCGAGCTGGAAGCGTCCGGCCGGCAGGTAGTGGCGGACGGTATCTAGCCCAGCACCGCGCCGACATGCGCCTCGCCCCGCGCCTCGGCGAGGCGGGTCTGGCGGTGGCGTTCGGCATAGCCCTGGCGCTGCTCGTCACTGCGGGCGGCGTGGCAGGCGGGGCAGCTTACCCCTTCGTGGTAGAGCGGCGAGGCGCGGTCGGCGGGGCTGACCGGCATCCGGCAGGCGTGGCACAGCGTATGGCTGCCGGGCGCGAGGCCGGGTCCGACTGCGACCCGCTGGTCGAAGACGAAACACTCGCCCCGCCAGCGGCTCTCCTCGGCCGGCACCGCTTCGAGATAGGCGAGGATGCCGCCCTTGAGGTGGTGGACCTCCTCGATGCCCTCTGCCTTGAGGAACGCGGTCGCCTTCTCGCAGCGGATGCCGCCGGTGCAGAACATCGCCACGCCTGGTCGCTCGTCGCCGGCCAGCAGCGTCTCGCGGTGGGCGCGGAACCAGGCGGGGAAGTCGCTGAAGTGGCGCGTGCCGGGGTCGATCGCGCCGGCGAAGCTGCCGATCGCCACCTCGTAATCGTTGCGGGTGTCGATCACGATTGTGCCGGGCCGCTCGATCAGAGCGTTCCAGTCGGCGGGTTCGACATAGCTGCCGCCGGCGAGCGGATCGATCGCTGGCTGTCCCATGGTGACGATCTCCCGCTTCAGCCGCACCTTCATGCGGTGGAAGGGCAGGGCGGCGGCCCGCGACTCGCGGACGGCAAGGTCGGCGCAGCCGGGCAAAGCACGGATCGCCGCCAGCACAATGTCGATGCCCTGGTCGCTGCCGGCGATCGTGCCGTTGATGCCTTCGGCGGCGATCAGCAGCGTGCCCTTGACGCCGCCGGCCGCGCAGGTCGCCGCCAGCGAAGCCCGGAGCGATGCTCGTTCGGCCAGCGGCGTGAAGCGATACAGCGCGACGACCCGCACCGGCAGGTGGAGTTGGACGGCGGACATCGCCGGCCTATTCGTCGTCGACGACCGGCGCGGGCGGGTGCAGCCGCAGCCGATTGACCCGCCGCTCGTCCGCCTCTGTCACCTCCAGCTTCCACCCCGATGGATGCGCGAGGCAGTCGCCCACCGCCGGCACACGCCCCGCCAGCAGCGCCGCCAGCCCGCCCAACGTGTCGATGTCACCCTCGGTCTCGGCGAGGCGCGGGTCGATCAGCGTCGCGGCATCTTCCAGCTCGGCGCGCGCGTCGACGTCCCAGGCCCCGCCGTCGATCGGGACGATCAGCGCCTCGGGTGCCTCGTCATGCTCGTCCTCGATGTCGCCGACGATCTCCTCGATCAGGTCCTCGATCGTCACCAGCCCTTCGGTGCCCGAATATTCGTCGAGGACGATGGCGAGGTGGACGCGGCTCTGGCGCATGTCGGCGAGGAGGTCGAGCGTGCCGCGCGCCATCGGCACGTACAGCGGCTCGCGGATCAGCGCGGCGATGTCGGCGGGATGTGCCTCGCCGTGCGCCAGGATCGCGAACACGTCCTTGATGTGGACCATGCCGATGATGGTATCCAGCTCGCCGCGATAGACCGGCAGGCGGCTGTGCCCCGCCTCCGCGAAGAGCGCGACCAGGTCGGCGAAGCTGGTCTTCTCCTCGACCGCGATGATGTCGGCGCGCGGCACGCCGACATCGCCGGCGTCGCGCTCGCCGAAATGGAGGAGGTTGCGCAGCATCTCGCGTTCGAGCGGCGATAGGTCGCCCTTTGCGTCGGGGGCGGGATCGCCCTCGTGCCGGTCGATCGCTCCCTCCAGCTGATCGCGCAGCGTGTCCTCCGGCTCGCGGCCGAAGATCAGCGCCTTGAGGCCGCTCCAGAAACCGTGATCATGGGGGCCGCTACTTCGGTCCTCGGGCATGGGCGGGCGTCAATCCTCTTCGATCAGGTAGGGATCGGCGATGCCGAGCGCGGCGAGCGCGTCGCGTTCGATCGCCTCCATGCCCTCCGCCGCGTCGTCGTCGCCATGGTCATAGCCTAGCAGATGCAGCGTGCCGTGCACCAGCAGGTGCGTGGCATGATCCTCGATGCCGATGCCGCGGGTCGCCGCCTCCGCCGCGCAGACGCCATGGGCGAGAACGATGTCGCCGAGCAGCACCTCGCCGTCGTCGGAGTTCTGGCTGACCGTGTCGATGAGGTCGGGCTGCACCATCGGAAAGGAGAGGACGTTGGTTGGTCGGTCCTTGCCGCGATATTGCGCGTTGAGGGCGCGTACTTGGTCGTCACCGGTCAGCCGGACGCTGATCTCGACCAGCGCCGGCGTGGTCACCAGCTCGCCATGCGGGGTCCGCTCGATCGCGGCACGCGCGGCGCGGGTGGCGAGACTGGTCCAGTTGGCGTCGGGCCAAGGGTCCTCGCGGGTGAGTTCGATCTGGATCATGCGAGATCAGTTTGCGCGAAATCGTCGCCCTTGTAGAGCAGCCGCGCGCCGTTCGCCTTGGCGCAGGCATAGGCGAAGCAATCGCCCATGTTGAGCCGGGCGCGATGCCGTCCCTTTCCGAAACGACGGTGTGCTTCCAATGCTAGCGCACCCTCGTGTTCGGCAATGCCGACTATTTCTATGCCCCGCCCGACGATGAAAGCTGCGACGTCCTGACGGGCGATGTCCATCATGATGCCACGACCAACACTGAGCGCTATGGTTGCTTCCCAGACCGCTATGGCAGACGTCAAACGTCGTTCGGCACCATCTAGCCTGTTGCCTAACTTCTCGAAATCATGTTCGAGCGTGAGCATCGCAACCAACGCGGATGCGTCGATGAACAGAATTATTCCGCCCAGGGATCAATGATATTCTCTTCGCCCGACAGCGAGTCGAAGAACGCCTTATTGATTTTCATCTGCTCCCGGTCGGGTAGGGGATGAGCAGCTCGATATTCACGAAGCCACTGATTTGTCGACGTTGACAAGGACAAGGGATCATCGCCCTTATCGATCAATCGCAATGCCCGCTTAACAGCTTCTGTCTTGGTCGTTCCCAAACGCAACGCTACCCTGCCGGCCAGTGCCGCAGCTTCCGGATCCTTGATAAAAAGAGATGCCATAACAAGCTCCGTATATCCCAAAGCGTAGCCTGGTATATTCCAAGTTTCAACCAGCGCCCTCATACGCCTCGACGATCCGCCCGACGATCGGATGGCGCACCACGTCGGCGGCGTTGAAGCGGGTGACGGCGATGCCCTCCACACCCTCGAGTCGCCGCACCGCGTCGGCCAGCCCCGAAGCCGGGATGCCGCCGGGCAGATCGACCTGATTGGGGTCGCCACACACCACCATGCGGCTGTTCTGGCCAAAACGAGTGAGGAACATCTTCATCTGCGCCGGCGTGGTGTTCTGCGCCTCGTCGAGGATCACGAACGCGTCGGCGAGCGTGCGCCCGCGCATGAAGGCGATCGGCGCGACTTCGATCTCGCCCGACGCAATGCGCCGCTCGACCTGCTCGGCGGGCAGGCAGTCGTACAAGGCGTCGTACAAGGGCCGCAGATAGGGGTCGACCTTCTCCTTCATGTCGCCGGGCAGGAAGCCCAGCCGCTCGCCCGCCTCGACCGCCGGGCGCGAGAGGATCAGCCGCTGGACGCTGCCGGTGATCAGCTGCGCCACCGCCTGCGCCACCGCGACATAAGTCTTGCCGGTGCCCGCCGGTCCCAGCGCGAAGATCATGTCGTTGCCGGTCAGCTGGTGCATGTAGTGCGCCTGCGCCAGCGTACGTGGCACGATCGTCTTCTTGCGCGTGCGGATCATGATCGACGGCGCGCGGTCGCCGGCATCGGCGCGGATGATGCCGTGCAGCACCGGCTCCGCCGCCATGGCGATCGAGGCGTCGACCAGGCCGGTATCGACCTGCTCGCCGCGACCTATGCGGGCATATAGGTCGTTGAGCACGTCGCGCGCGGTCGCGACCTGCTCGGCCGACCCCTCCAGCCCCACCCGGTTGCCGCGCGCGGTGATGTACACGCCCAGCCGGTTCTCCAGCGCCACCAGGTTCTGGTCATACTGGCCGAACAGCGCGGCGAGCAGCTGCGGCCGATCGAACACCAGCTCCGCGCGGGAACGGTCACCGGACTGGGCGGGCTGGGGCTTGCGACTCATGCGGTCCTTTCGGGAATGAAGCTGGGTGAGAAGGTGAGGACGGCAGCGCGCGGGCGCAAGCGGCAAGCGCGACCATTTAGCGGCACGTGGCGATCAGGCCGCCAGCCGTGCCGCCGCCACGCCGCCCATCGACACCGGTCCGGCGCTGACCAGCTCCACCTCGACGAGATCGCCGATGCCGGCATCGGTGACGAGATGCACCGATTGCAGCCAGGGTGACTTGCCGAGCATCTGCCCCGGCCGCTTGCCGGGCCGCTCGATCAGCACCGTGCAGGTGCGGCCGACGCTCGCCTGATTGAACGCGATCTGGTCGCGGCCGAGCGCGGCCTGCAGGCGCTGGAGGCGCTCGTCCATCACCTCCGGCGCGACCTGCTCGGCGAGGGTCGCGGCAGGGGTGCCGGCGCGCGGGCTGTACTTGAAGCTGAACGCCTGGGCATAGCCGACTGCCTCGACCAAGCTCAGCGTCTCGGCGAACTCGGCTTCGGTCTCGCCGGGAAAGCCGACGATGAAGTCGCCCGAGAGCGCGATGTCGGGCCGTACCGCGCGCACCCGGTCGAGCAGGCGCAGGTAGGAGTCGCGGGTGTGGTGACGGTTCATCGCGCGCAGCACCCGGTCGCTCCCCGCCTGTACCGGTAGGTGCAGGAAGGGCATCAGCCCCTCGACGTCGCGATGCGCGTCGATCAGGCCCTGCGTCATGTCGTTGGGATGACTGGTGGTGTAGCGGACGCGCGCCAGGCCCGGCACCCGGTCGAGCGCGCAGATCAGGTCGTGCAGGCCCCGCGCGCCGTCGCTCCAGGCGTTGACGTTCTGCCCCAGCAGCGTGATCTCGCGCGCGCCGGCGTCGACCAATGCCTGCGCCTCCTCGACGATCGCCGTGAACGGCCGGCTGACCTCTGCGCCGCGGGTATAGGGCACCACGCAATAGGTGCAGAACTTGTCGCACCCCTCCTGTACCGTCAGGAACGCGCTCGGCCCCGACCGGCGGCGGGCGGGGAGCGCGCCGAACTTGGTGAGCAGCGGCATGTCGGTGTCGATCGCCGGCGCGCCCTTGGCCGCCTTCGCCACCAGCGTAGGCAGCTGGTGGTACGCCTGCGGCCCGACCACCACGTCGACCTTCGCGCGCGCGACGATCTCCTCGCCCTCGGCTTGGGCGACGCAGCCGGCGACTGCGATCATCGGGGTGCGACCGGCCTTGCCCGCCACCTTGCGG
This sequence comes from Sphingomonas bacterium, assembly GCF_903644135.1. Lineage (GTDB taxonomy): Bacteria > Pseudomonadota > Alphaproteobacteria > Sphingomonadales > Sphingomonadaceae > Sphingomonas. The sequence goes on from NZ_CAHJXA010000033.1 coordinate 12,311, forward strand.
ATGCGGCCGATGTCCGAATACACCTTCTCGGTCGCGCGCTCGCGGATGTGGCAGGTGTTGAGGACGACGAGGTCGGCCTGGTCGGCGTCCACCGCGACCAGCCCGTCGGCGGCCATCAGCTCGGCCATGCGCTCGCCGTCATAGACGTTCATCTGGCAACCGAACGACTTGACGTGGAAGGTCTGGGGAGGCGGCATCCCGTGCCTATACCGCCGGCCGGGGCGGCTCGCCACCCGCCTCTGCTCCCATCGCGATCCGTCGTCGCGCTTCCGCCGCGATCGCCTTGCGGCCGGGGAAGTCGCGCGGGTCGAACGGCGCGCAGAAGCGCAGCGTCGGCCGGAAGGTGCCGCGACGGCGCAGAACGCGGCCCGCATGGTGCCGCCCGCTCTCGTCGCCGACCCAGGCCAGCTCGCCAGTCGCGTCGCCATAGTCGATCCGCACCGGCTGGACCATCACGCCCGGCGGCGGTGGGTCGAGGGCGGCCAGCAGCGACGCCTTGAACGGCAGCAGCGTCGTACCGTCGCCGGTCGTCCCCTCCGGGAAGATCGCCACCGCCGCCCGCTGCGCGAGCGCCGCACGCAGCCGGTCGACCTGACCGCCGATCGCCAGCCGATCATCGCGCGCGACGAAGATCGTAGCGTTGAGCCGGCACAGCCAGCCGACCAGCGGCACCATGTCCAGCTCGGCCTTGGCGACGAAGGCAGCCCCGGTCGTGCCGGCCAGCAGCGGGATGTCGAGCCAGCTCAAATGGTTGGACACGATCATGACGTTGCGCCGGCAGGGCTGGCCGATCGTCCGCGGGCGGGCACCGACGATCCGCGCGACCGCAGCGAGGAACAGCCGCGGCGCTGGCGAACGGAGTCGGACTAGCCGGCAGGCACCATGCAGCAAGAGGGCGATGAACAGCACGAGAGCCAGGGCGATGACCCGGCCGGCAAGGCGCATGTCGTTCACGCAGAGGCGCAGTCGCCCCTCAATCCTTGCGGCTGAGCCTGACGCCGTACAGCTCCATGCGGTGGTCGACGAGGCGGAAGCCAAGCCGCTCGGCGATCGCCTTTTGCAGCTGCTCGACCTCAGGATCGACGAACTCGATGACGCGGCCGGTCTCGACGTCGATCAAGTGATCGTGATGCGCTTCGGGTGCCGGCTCGTAGCGGGCGCGGCCATCGCCGAAATCGTGGCGGTCGAGGATGCCCGCCTCCTCGAACAGCCGCACGGTGCGATAGACGGTCGCGATCGAGATGCCCGAGTCGACCTGGGAGGCGCGCTCATACACCTTCTCGACGTCGGGATGGTCTTCCGCCTCCGACAGGACGCGCGCGATCACGCGGCGCTGGTCGGTAATGCGCAGGCCCTTCTGGTTGCACAGCGCTTCGAGATCGATGTTGCGAGACATGATGCCGGTGTACCGCGTCGCGCTTGTTGCGAAAAGCAAAAGCGACTCGCAATAAGGATCTCAGCTGCCGATTGTCCGGCGGTAGGTGTGGGCATCATGGACCTGCCCGGTCTTGCCACGGTAATAGCCGCGCCGCTCGCCGACCTTGGCGAAGCCGTGGCCGCGATACAGCGCCACGGCGTCGTTGCCGGCGCGTACCTCCAGATGGAGGTCGCCGATCCCGGCAGCAGCGCACTCGCCGATCACCGCGCGCAGCAGCGCTGTACCGACGCCGCGGCGGCGAGCGACGGGATCGACTGCGAGCAGCAGCAACTCGGCCTCGTCCACCACCATGCGCACCATGGCGAACCCGGCCGGCGCGTCGTCGACCAGCGCCAGCGTCAGCCGCACCCCTGGCATTGCCAGAACGCCGAGCGACTGGCCGCGCGTCCACGCCTCGCCATAGCGGGGGTCGAACGCCGCCTCGGTCAGGGTCGCCACCATCTCGATATCGCGCGCGTCGCCGCGGCGTAGCGTGACCGAGCGGGTCGCCATCAGCGCGCAGTCGGAAGCGCCGCGTCGGGCGCACGGCCATAAATCGGGCGCGGCGGCAGCGCGGTCAGCTCGGCCGGGAGCAGCCGGGCGTCGGCGGCATCGGGCAGCGTGTCCTCCGCATCAAGGGCGGGCTCCAGCGCGGTCAGCCAGCCGACGCCGTTGCCGACGATCC
>NZ_CAHJXA010000034.1 GCF_903644135.1 Sphingomonas bacterium
CGGTTACCCTCTGAGATTAACAGAGGCTAATCATTTTCCCGGCGCCAGTCGATCAAGCTCTGGATCGTGCCGATCTTCAATACGTGGCTGGCCGCGAAAACTCTTAGCTGCGGCAGCCGCGCCATCTCCGCCCGGCACGCAACGCACCAACTCGCCCACAACACCACCACCGCCGGTCCGCCGAGCGGCGGCGTGGCGGGCGAAAGGGGCGTCGCGCCGCCGGGCAAGGCCGCCGCCATCAACAGGGCCGCTCTGATCATCGCGTTACCATATCGGCGGGATACTATATCGTCTCGGCTGAACGGATAGTGACAAGACGCCACTGATCGTGAATTGTCCACGCTTCATCACGTGCAGGGGGAAGCCGCATGGCAAGATCATCGACAATCGCATTGTTGCCGCTGATCGCCCTGCTCGGCGCGGCACCCGTGCCGTACCAACCGCGCGAGACCTTCGCACCGTTCGACATGGCGCAGGCGACCAACGACTATCGCGGCGCGGACGGTCTGCCCGGCCATGGCTATTGGCAGAACCGCGCCGACTACGCGATCCACGCGACGCTGGATCCGGCGACGCACGGCATCACCGCGACGGTTACGATCGACTATACCAACAACAGCCCGACTGCCTTGTCGGCGCTGTGGCTGCAACTCGACCAGAACATCTACAAGCCCGGCTCGCGCGGGATGCTCAGCGGCGGTGGCAGCAGGGGCGTCGGCGGCTCGACCCAGGGGATGCCGCTCGACACGGTGACGATCGCGATGGCGGGCAAGCCGGCGGTGGCGATCACGCCGCTGATCAGCGACACGCGCGCGCAGCTGACCCTGCCGACGCCGCTCGCCAAGGGCGCGAAAGCGACCGTGACGATTCGCTACCACTACACGGTGCCGAGCGACGCGTTCGGCGGCCGCACCTCCTGGGGACGCACCAAGAGCGGCGCGGAGGTTTACGACATCGCGCAATGGTATCCGCGTCTCGCCGTTTATGACGACATTCGCGGCTGGGATACCGCGCCGTATCTGGGGCAGGAATTCTACCTCGAATATGGCGACTTCGATTACTGGGTGACGTTGCCCGCCGGCATGACGATGGCGGGGTCGGGCGCGCTCCAGAACCCGGCCGAGGTGCTGACTGCGGCCGAGCGCCAGCACCTCGCGCAGGCGGCGACCAGCGACGCGACGGTGATGGTGCGCGGCCCCGCCGACCTTGCCGCCGCGCCGAAAACCGGCACGCGCACCTGGCATTTCCGCATGACCAACACCCGCGACGTCGCCTGGAGCGCGTCGAGCGACTTCATCTGGGACGCGGCGCGCATCCGGCTGCCAGGCGGTAAGTCGTCGATGGCAATGTCCTTCTACCCGCCCGAGAGCCAGGGCGCGCCCAAGTGGGGCCGCTCGACCGAATATGTGAAAGACACGGTCGAGAACATGTCGCGCCGCTGGTACACCTACCCATACCCGGCGGCGATCAACGTCGCCGGTCCGACCAGCGGCATGGAATATCCCGGCATCGTCTTCGACGGGCCGGAGGATGCCGGCAAGCAGCTGTTCTGGATCACCGCGCACGAGATCGGCCACGACTGGTTCCCGATGACGGTCGGCTTCGACGAACGCCGCCATGCCTGGATGGACGAGGGCTTCAACACCTTCATTGACACCTATGAGTCGGACGACTTCAACCATGGCGAGTATGCGCCCAAGCGCGACCCGGAATATGCGCCCGGCGGCGGCAATCCGGTCGACGAGATCGTGCCGCTGCTCGCCGACCCCGACGCGCCGCCGATCCTGGCGCGCTCGGACACGATCATCGAAAAGTACCGCCATCCGGTGACCTACTTCAAATCTGCGCTGGGGCTGACGCTGCTCCGCGAGCAGATCCTGGGGCCGGAGCGGTTCGATCCCGCCTTCCGCCGCTTCATCGCCGCGTGGGCGTACAAGCATCCCAAGCCCGCCGACTTCTTCCGTGCGATGGAGAGCGAGGCGGGCGAGGACCTCTCATATTGGTGGCGCGGCTGGTACGCCAACAACTGGCAGATGGACCTGGCGGTCGCCGGGATCGAGACCGGCAAAGGCGGCGCGCAGGCGGTGCGGGTCGAGGCGCGCGACAAGCTGGTGATGCCGGCGACGCTGCGGATCAGCTATGCCGACGGGCACTACTCCGACATCAGGCTGCCGGCGGAGACCTGGATCCGGCAGGGGTCGATCGCGGTCGGAGTGCCCGCGGGCAAGATCGTCCGCGCCGAGCTCGACCCCGACCACAAGCTGCCCGATCGCGATCGGAGCAACAACATCGCAACGGCGCGGTAGGGTCGGCCAAGCAACGATCGTCACCCCGGTTCTGAGCCGGGGTGACGAGAGCAGAGCGAGACGGCTGCCGACGCTTACAGGTCCTTCGAAAGCCCGACGAAGAAGCCCCGACGTAAGCCGTATTGCGGCGCCCCGACGCCGACGCCAGAGCCGTCGCGGATCTCGTAGACATGGTCGCCGACATTGATGATGTCTAAGCGGATGCCGATCCCCGGATGCGCCAGATGGTAGCTCGCGGTCAGGTTGACCTGCGCATAGTCGGCCAGCGCGCGGCCATTGGGCACGTCGCCATCGGCGCGCAGCCCCGAGCCGTACAGCGCGTCCGCGCCCAGTTTCAGCCCCTTCAGCGCGCCGTCCTGCAGCGTGTACGAGACGCCGCCCGACGCGGTGTAGGTCTGGTCGTGATCCAGGTAGATATAGTGGTTCTGGATATAGGCGAGGTCGTCCGGGTCGAAGTCGAACTGGCTCGACGTGATGTTCTTCCCCTGCGCCTTGGAATAGGCGAAGTTCGCATAGGCGAGCAGGCCGTGCGCGGCGTAGCTGGCGTTTGCCTCGACGCCGTGAATGCGACCGCGGAAATAGTTGAACGGCGTCAGCACGATCGGCGCGCCGAACTGGCCCTCGTCGATCAGGTTCTTGGAATAGCGCAGGTAACCGTCGACGCCGATGGTGAACGCGCTGCCCAATTTCTGCTGAATGCCGACGTCGATATAATGCTGCCGCTCGGCGAAGGGCGTGGTGTTGAGGGTGGTCACCGGCGCGCCGCTGGTGCCGACCAGCGGTGCGATGCTGGTCGTCGCGACCAGCTCGAACGGCGGCGGCGAGAAATAGCGCGCATAGCCCAGATGCACCGTCGTGCCGTTGTCGTGATAGACGAGGTTGGCGCGCGGGCTGAACTGCTGCTCGCTGCGATAGCCGCTGTAATGGTCGAAGCGGCCGCCGACGTTGAAGGTCAGCACCGGCAGGATCTTGAACTCGTCCTGCAGATAGACGCTCTCGGTCACCTCGGTCTGGCCGCTATTGTCGACGAACCGGATCGGCTGGCCGGCCTGGTTGCCATTGGCGTCGAGCGCGAAGACGTAGGTGTTGGTGTTGCTGGTGCCGCGGTCGCGGGTGATGACCACGCCGCCGCGCAGCGTGTTGCTGTCGTTGAGGATGTACGCCGCGTCGACCTGGCCGCCGAAGGTGAAGTCCTTCTTGTACGCCTGTTGCGCCTGGCCGTTGAACAACAGCTCGCCGAGGAGGTCGGGCCGGTAGCGCAGCGTCGAATAGCGCGCGAACGCCGACGCCTGGTATGATAGCGGGCCGTCATTGTGGAGGAAGGCGACCTGCCCGAACGCGGTCTTCTCCAGCTGGCGCTCGTTGAGGGTGTTGGACAGAAAGTTGGTCTGGTTGCCGACCGTGTAGGTGCCGTCGGGCTGCACCCCGTGCGGGTTGGGGATCTGAAAATACTGATTGGAATAGCCGCCGACGAACGACACTCGGTTGTTGGCATCGATCGTGTGGTCGAGATAGGTGAAGGCCTGGAACTGGTCGGTCTTGTCGTGCAGCGCGGTGCGGCTGCTGTCGACATTCTCGATGCCGAGGTTGTTGTGGCGATAGTCGCCCGAGACGAAGAAGTTGGTGTCGCCGCTATGGCCGCCATATTCGATCGACGGCTCGATCATGTCGTGGCTGCCGCCATAGATGGAGGCAGAGCCGCCATTGTTGAACAGGCCGCTCTTGGTGGTGATGTCGATGATGCCGGCGGTGCGCAGGCCGTATTGCGCGGGCAGGGCGCCGGTCAGCAGGCTGAACCGGTCGATGATGCGCGGGCTCAGCGTCTGGCCGAACACGGCGATGCCCTCGGGCAGGATGGTGCCGTTGATCCGGTACTGCAGGTTGTTGTGGTCGTCGCGGACGTGGAACTGGCCAAAGCCGTCCTGGACGACGCCGGGCAGCTGCAGGATGATCTGGTTGAACTGCTGGTTGTCGCCGCCGGGCAGCGCCTGGATGGTGTCGTTGGTAATGGTATAGCTTGTCGCACCCAGCGACGGCTGGATCGAGGAGCGCGCGGCATCGAGCCGCTTGGCGGTGACGATGATGTCGCTGGGAACGGCGGGGTCGGCCAGCCGGGGCGCGCCGTCGCTGCGGCCCTGGCCTGACGATGCGCCGCTCTGCGCCGCGGCGGGGTCGCCGGTGGTGCTCACCTGCGCCAGCGCACCCGTCGCATGAAGGGCGACGATGCTCGCCGCGAGAACCAGAACCTTGCGCATAGTCACTCCTGCCGAATCAGGCAGCGGCGACTAGCTGCAATAATGTATCATATCCAGTGCCGATCTGACGGACTGCGCCGAGTCGGCGTGCTTCGGCGATCGTGCGTTGGTCGATGTCAATTCCTTCATCCGGGGATCATCCGATCGTCAGGGCTGGAATTGCGGACGACGCGAGTTCAAGACGGGAGGACGCGAGGTCGGCTTGCTTCTCGCAAGAGACATTGTATCGCCAGGCAGGGAGGAAGCCGGATGAGGGTGCGGACGAGCAACGGATGGTTGGCGGCGGCGCTGTGGCTTGCCGCCTCGACCAGCGCCGTTGCGCAGGACATGACCGACAAGCCCGCCGACGCTGCCGCCGGCGCTCCGCGCACCGGCTCGGCCGATCAGCGGCATCAGGACAGGGTCGCACAGCAGGTCGCCGACGAATGGGCGGTTACGCCCGCCAAGGAGACCACCACTGCGACGCAGCACAGCGTCGAAGTCGGCGGTCGCACCCTGCGCTACCATGCGGTCGCGGGTACGGTGACGATCCGCAACGACGACGCCAAGCCGGTCGCCTCGGTCTTCTACGTCGCCTATACCCTTGACGGTGCCAGCCCGGCGACGCGGCCGGTGACCTTCTTCTACAATGGCGGTCCCGGCTCGTCGTCGGTGTGGCTGCACATGGGCTCGTTCGCGCCCGTGCGCGTCAAGACCGCCAATCCCGAGTTCATCCGGCCGGCCCCCTATGGTTTCGGTCCCAACCCGGACACGCTGCTCGACAAGACGGACATGGTCTTCATCGACATGGTCGGCACCGGCTATTCGCGGCCGCTCGGTGACGCCAGGGGCAAGGATTTCTGGGGCGTCGACCAGGATGCCGACGCTTTCGCCAAGGCGATCATGCGCTGGACGGACGTCAACAGCCGCTGGACCAGCCCCAAATTCCTGTTCGGCGAGAGCTACGGCACGACGCGCTCGGCCGCGGTCGCCTATCAGCTGCAGGATCGCGGCATGGCGCTCAACGGCGTCGTGCTGCTGTCGTCGATCCTCAACTACGGCATCGAGCAGGCCGGCTACGACCAGAGCTATGTCAGTTATCTGCCCAGCTATGCCGCCACTGCCTGGTATCACCAGCGGCTGACCAACCGCCCGGCGGACCTGCCCGCCTATCTCGCTGAAGTGCGCGCGTTCGCTGCGGGACCGTATTCGCAGGCGCTGGCCAAGGGGCAGGACATCACACCGGAGGAGACCGACACCATCGCCGCCAAGGTCGCGGGTTATACCGGCCTGTCGGCGACCTTCGTCAAGCGCGCCAACCTGCGCGTCGACCTCAACCGTTTCCAGAAGGAGCTGCTGCGCGACCAGCGGCGGACCATCGGCCGCTTCGACAGCCGCTACACCGGCATCGACGCCGACGCGGCCGGCGAGAGCCCCGACTTCGATGCGTCGGACAGCGCGATCTCGTCGGCGTTCGTCTCCACCTTCAGCGATTATGTGAAGCGCGACCTCAACTACAAGACGGAGGTGCCGTACCGGGTCGAGGCTTATGGCCTGAAGGATTTCGACTGGGACTGGAAGCACCGATCGCCGGGCAATCGCTGGCCGCAGAACAACCCGGACGTCGCCGTCGACCTGGCTGCGGCGATCCGCACCAACCCCTATCTCAAGGTGCTGTCGCTCAACGGCTGGTACGACATGGCGACGCCGTTCTTCGCGACCGAATACGATATCGCGCACATGCTGCTCGACGCGCCGCTGAAGCAGAATGTCAGCTTCCGCTATTACCCGTCGGGACACATGATCTATCTCAACCCGGAGGCGCTGCACCAGCTGCACGGCGACCTGGCGGAGTTCTACGACACCACCGTCGCGTCGGCGGCGCAGGGCAAGCCTTCGCTCAAGGCGCGGCCGTGATCCGCCGGCCACCAGCCGCGTAGCGCGTCGTCGGTCGATGACCATCGCGATCAGCGCCGCGGCGGTGGCCGGCGTGCCCGTCGCACTGGCGACACCGCTGGGCTTTGGCGTCGCGGCGACTATCGCGACGCTGGTCGGCGGCTTGCTCGGGCTGCGGCTGGCGAGCCGGATCGTGCTGGTGCTGGGGCTGACCGCCGGGATCGTGCTGGGCGTCGCCCTGTTCGATCTGGTGCCGGAGGCGCTGGCGCTCGGCGGCGCGACGACCGATGCGCGCGTGCTGCTGGTCTGGGTGGCGGTCGGGCTTGGTGGTTACATGGCCTTCGAGCGCGTGCTGGGCGGGGCGAGGGGGGGCGGCACTTGGCGCGCGCATCTCGCCCCGGCGACGCTGACGCTGCACAGCTTCATGGACGGCCTCGGCATCGGCATCGCCTTCCAGGTGTCGCCGCAGATCGGCGGCGTGGTCGCGCTGGCGGTGTTGACCCACGACATTGCTGACGGCGTCAACACCGTCAGCCTGTGCCTTGCCGCCGAGCGACACCGGGCGGCGCGCGGCTGGCTGTTGGTCAACGGCATGGCCCCGTTGCTCGGGGTGGTGGTCGGTCTGCTGGTGCGGGTGCCGCCGCCGTTGATGGCACCGCTGATGGCGACCTTTGCCGGCGTCTTCCTCTATATCGGTGCGTGTGAGCTGGTGCCGCGCAGCCATGCGCTCGATCCGCGGCTGCGCACGACGGTGGCGAGCCTGCTCGGCATGGCGCTGATGTTCGCGGTGACCGCGTTCGCCCAATAGCCTATTTGTTGTCGAGCGAGGCGTAGGCGGCGCGCAGGTACAGATCATCCTTCAGGATGTTGCGGACGCTCTTGTCCGGCTTGGCCCGGCTGCGGTCGTTGGGTGTGCTGGCAGCGGCGATCCGTGCCAGTCGCTCGTCCGGATCGACCGCCGCGGCGCGCCCCGCAAAGCCCGGCTGCGCCGTCGCGCGAGTCATGGCGGAGGCCGCCGACGCGCCTGAGCCAAGGACAAGAACGGCCAATAAGATCGAGCGTCGCATTGCGTCCTCCACCAACAGAAGGTTGGTGTACGCTCCAGTTCCAGGCCGCGCAATCGGCCGCTGCTGCCATCGTCAGCCGCGCTCGATGATCTCGACGGGATCGCCAACGCGGATCGTGCCGGTCGTCTCGGGAATGACGTTGTCGCCGAAGATGACGCCGCCGGGCCGGCCGCGGCCGATCGCGCGCAAGGTCGTCAGCGGCTCGTCGCCCTGCTCGCGCTCGCCGGTCAGCGCGCCTTGCGTGGTGATGACGCAGCGCGAGCACGGTTTCGCGAGGCGCAGCACCACCGCGCCGATGCGCAACCGCCGCCAGCTATCCTCCTCCCAAGCTAAGCCGCCGTCGACGACCAGATTGGGCCTGAACCGCTCCATCTCGATCGGCACCGCCAGTTGCGCATTGAGCGCCGCCAGCGAGGCGGCGGTCGCGATCAGCAGCGGGAAGCCGTCGGCAAGGCTGACATGCTCGTCGGCGTGTCCGAAGCGCTGGTCGACCGGCCGGCTGTCGACGTCGTGCTGATAGGCGAGGTGGACGATGCGCCCGAGCGCCCGGCTGAGAAAAATACCCGCCGTCGGCGCGGCGAGCCGCAGGTCGAGCATGTCGCGCCACACCCGTGCAGCGACGATCGGCGATGCTGCATGAGGGAGCGCCACCTCGCAACGCCCGACAACGGGATGGTCGAGCAACAGGCCGCCGTCCAAGGGCGTGACGGCGACCAGCGCCATGGCCGGCACCTCGCGCCGGGTGACGAACCGTCCCGCTTCGTCGATCACCATCCAGCGGCGGTCGCCGGCGATGCCGCATCGCTCGACCGCGGCGTCGTGGAGGGGGTGACCGCGCAGGCTCTTCACCGGATAGCGGGTGATCGCGGTCAGGCGCAGCGGCGGCGTCATCGGAACATCATAGGAGATTGTCGTCGCCGTCGCGAGCGCCGGAACGACCGCCGCGAGTCGAGCGTAATGCCACGATGCCAGCCACTTCGCCGATGTTCGACTGGGACTCGCCCGCCGCCGAACCGATCCGCAACGCCCTGTTCGCCCATGTCGGCGAGGCGGCGTTTCCCTGCGTCGGCGCCAAGGCGGCGATGGCGCGCGGTACGCTGGAGACACTGGGCTGCCGCAGCCTTGCCAGCGCGTGGGACGATGTGCGCATCCACGACCGCCTGCTCGCCTTTGCAGCGGCCTATCGCGCCGACCCGGGGCTGTTCCGCAGCTTTGCGGTGATCTTCGACGGCCCCGACGAGCTCGACGAGCCGGCGTTCGAGCGGTTGCTGTGGCAACGGGTGCAGTCGTTGTCGGACAAGGACGTATGGCGCGGCCAGTCCTATGACGCGACCGTCAGCCCCGACCCGGACAGCCCGCATTTCTCGCTGAGCTTCGGCGGCGAGGCGTTCTTCGTCGTCGGCCTGCATCCGCAGGCCAGCCGCCCGGCGCGCCGCTTCGAGCGGCCGGTGATGGTGTTCAACCTCCACGACCAGTTCGAGACGCTGCGCGCGCAGGGCAAGTACGAGACGATGCGCGAGAAGATCATGGTGCGCGACGAGACGCTGGCGGGTTCGCGCAATCCCATGCTCGCCCGCCATGGCGAGAGCAGCGAGGCGCGGCAATATAGTGGCCGGGTGGTCGATGCGGGCTGGGCCTGCCCGTTCCACTACAAGGGCGAGGCGTGACGACAGCGGCCGTGCTCGGCGCGGGGACGGTCGAGATACCGGAGCGCAGCGGCACCGCCTTCCGACTAGCGGCAGGCGAGACTTTGGTGGTAATCGATCCGCGCGGGCGGCAGGTCTCGGACCTGCTCGCGTTCAACGCCGACGACCTTGGCGAAGTAATCTCGTCGGGGCGGACGCTCGACTACGCCGAGACGATCTATCTGACTACCGGCCACATTCTCTATTCCAATCGGTCGCGGCCGATGCTGGAGATCGTGCGCGACACGGTCGGGCGGCACGACTTCCTGCTGACGCCCTGCTCCTACGACACGTTTCACCATTTCTACCCCGACCTGCCGCCGCATCGTGGCTGTTTCGGTAATCTGGCGGCGGCGCTGGAGCCCTATGGCGTGTTGCCCGACCGCATCCCGACCGCGTTCAACTGCTTCATGAACGTGCCGGTCGACGCCGCGACCGGCAAGCTGAGCGTGCTGCCGCCGATCAGCCGGGCGGGCGACCACATTGCCCTCACCGCGGCGATGGACCTGGTGATCGGCCTCACCGCCTGCTCCGCCCCCGCCTCCAACGGCGGCAGCTTCAAGCCGATACACTACCGTATCGAACGGACCTGAAGCCGCTGGATTTGGCAGCGCGGCCGGATTAGCCTCGATCAACTCGGGGAGGAGTCGGCACATGGCACGCTGGGGCGCGATCGGCTGGGTTCTCCTCGCCCTCGCGCCGGCTGCGGCGTTCGGCGACGACAGTCCCGAGGTGGTGTTCGCGCAGCCGGGCGTGGGTGGCGGCGCGATCGAGCGGTTCACGATGCGCTTCAACCAGCCGATGGTGGCGCTGGGCGACCCGCGCGCCGCCGCACCGTTCAAGACCGGGTGCGCAGGGACCGGCCGCTGGGTCGACCAAGAAAGCTGGGTCTACGACTTCGCCGCGCCGCTGGCCGGCGGCACGACCTGCCAGTTCGAGATGGTCGACGGGGTCAAGAGCGTCGCCGGCTTCGCGCTGGCCGGTCAGCATCGCTTCACCGTCGACGCCGGCGGGCCGGTGGCGCGCGCGGTGCTGCCGCGCAGCCATGACGACGGCATCGAGGAGGACCAGGTGTTCCTGGTCGCGGCCAACATGCCGGCGAACCGCGCTTCGGTCGCCGCCAACGCCTACTGCGCGGTCGACGGGATCGGCGAGAAGATCCCGGTCGATGTGCTCGCGCCCGAGCTGCCGGGCAAGCTGCTCGCCGAAATGGGCACGACGCGCTACCAGATCAGCAGCTTCCTTGAAGGGGGCGGGCTGCCCACGACGCTGCCGACCGATGCCGCCGAGCGCAACCGGGCACTCGCCGGCGTCATTGCGCTGAAATGCCGCCGGCCGCTGGCTCCAGGTCGCGACATAGCGCTGGTGTGGGGCGGGCGGATCGCCGGCCAGGGCTCGGGCAAGCTGGCGGGAGCGGACCAGCGCTTCGATTACACGGTGCGCAAGCCCTTCACCGCCCGCTTCGAGTGCAGTCGTACCGACGCGCACGCGGGCTGCAATCCGCTGGAAAAGGCATGGGTACGGTTCAGCGCGCCGATCCCGACCAGCGTGGCCCAGGCGATCCGGCTGGAACTGCCCGACGGCCGCACGCTCGCGCCCGGCACCGACAAGAGCGACAACAGGGGTCCCGGCGAGCAGCACGCGACGACCGGCGAGATCAGCTTCGTCGCGCCGCTGCCCTACGACCTCACCGCCAAGCTGGTGCTGCCCGTCGGGATCAGGGACGAGAGCGGTCGCCCGCTCGCCAATGCCGAGCGCTTTCCGCTCGACGTGCGCATCGATCGCGCGCCGCCGCTGGTGAAGTTCGCCGCCGATTTCGGCATTTTGGAGGCGCGGCAGGGCGGCGTCCTGCCGGTTACGGTGCGCAACGTCGAACCGTCGCTGCAGGGGCGGACAAAGGCGGTCGCCGGCCGGTCGATGCGGGTCGGCGGCAGCGACCGCGAGGTCGCGCAATGGCTGCGTACCGTCGACAAGGCGGGCGAGGAGAAGTTCGATCCGGTCAAGCCCAGGCGTGAGGACGACGAGACCAGCTACATCAACCGCACCGGCGCGGCATCGATCCTGCCGGCCGGTCAGGGTAGCGCGATGAGCGTCGCGCTGCCGGGCAAGGGCCGCGACTTCGAGGTGGTCGGCATCCCGCTCGCCAAGCCCGGCTTCTACGTCATCGAATTGGCGAGCCCGGTGCTCGGCCGGGCGCTCCTCGGTCGCGACGCGACCCGCTATGTCGCCAGCGCGGCGCTGGTCACCAACATGGCGGTGCACTTCAAATGGGGCCGCGAGCGCAGCCTTGCCTGGGTGACATCGCTCGACAGCGGCAAGCCGGTCGCCAACGCGGCCGTGCTGGTGACCGACAGCTGCACCGGCAAGCCGCTGGCGCGCGGCGTCACCGATCGATCGGGCGGGGTAATGATCCCGGCCGGGCTGCCCGCGCCGAACAGCGACGGCAGTTGCTCCACGGGCGAGGCCGACGATGGCGAGGGCACCGCCGGCGATCACCCGCTGATGATCTCGGCGCGCGCCGGCGACGATTTCTCGTTCGTCCTGACCAGCTGGAACAAGGGCATCGGACCGTCCGATTTCGAGCTGCCCTATGGCTATGAAGCGCCGGGCGCGCTGATCCATACCGTCTTCGACCGCGCGCTCGTGCGACAGGGCGAGACGGTGCACATGAAGCACCTCTACCGCCAGCCGGTCGGGAACGGCTTCTCGATACCGCACGGCTTCACGGGCACGCTCCGGCTGTCGCACCGCGGCTCCGACACCCAGTTCGAGCAGCCCTTGACGATCGACGCGCACGGCACCGGCGAGAGCGAGTGGGCGGTGCCGCAGGGCGCGCCACTGGGCGACTACGACCTGACCGTGATCCGCGACGGCACCCCGATTCCGACCGGCCAGTCGGTGCGGGTCGACGAGTACAAGCTGCCGACGATGCGCGCGACCGTCACCGGGCCCAAGCCTGCGCAAGTGCGGCCAAAGGCCGTGCCGCTCGACCTGTACGTCGGCTATCTCGCCGGCGGTGGCGCGTCCAACCTGCCGGTCGACGTGCGCGTCGGCTGGTTCGCGCGCAGCGCCTCGCCGGAAGGGTATGAGCAATATAGCTTCGGCGGTGATGCCATCGCCGAGGGCGTGAAGCCACTCGACACCGACGGCACCGATCAGCCGACCCAATTGCCGCCAACCCAGACCTTGCCGGTGACGCTCGGCGGCGATGGCACCGGCCATAGCGGCGTCGATGTGCCCGGCGGGCTCGACGGCCTGACCGACATGCGCGTCGAGATGGATTACCAGGACGCCAACGGCCAAGTGCTGACCGCGACCAAATCGATCCCGATCTTCCCCTCGGCGGTGCAGCTTGGCGTCAAGTCGGACGGCTGGATGATGCGCGCCGACGACCTCCGCCTGCGCTTCGTCGCGCTCGATACCGATGGCAAGCCGATCCGCGGCCAGACGATATCGGTGGCGCTCTACAGCCGTCAGATCCTGACCGCGCGGCGGCGGCTGATCGGCGGCTTCTACGCGTACGACAACCAGATGCGCACGACCAGGCTGTCGGCAAGCTGCACCGCCACCACCGACGCGCAGGGTATCGCGCAATGCGCGGTCGATCCGGGCGTGTCGGGCGAGGTCTATGCCGTCGCCACCACCAGCGACCGTGACGGCAACGTAGCGCGCGCCGTGAAGAGCGTGTGGCTGGCCGGCAATGACGACTGGTGGTTCGGCGGCGACAATGGCGACCGCATGGACGTGGTGCCGGAGAAGACTGCCTATGCCGCCGGCGAGACCGCGCGCTTCCAGGTGCGGATGCCGTTCCGCCACGCCACCGCGCTGGTCAGCGTCGAGCGCGAGGGCGTGTTGTCGAGCTTCGTCACCGAACTGGACGGCACCGATCCGGTGGTCGAGGTGCCGATGCCGGGGGCCTATGCGCCCGATGTGTTCGTGTCGGTGATGGCGGTGCGCGGCCGGGTCGAGCATGGCTGGTGGAGCTGGCTGACCGCGCTGGGCCGCAAGCTGGGGCTGGTGAAGACCCCCGACGAGGCGGCGGAGCCGACCGCGCTGGTCGATCTCGCCAAGCCCGCCTATCGGCTGGGCATCGCCAAGGTGAAGGTCGGTTGGGAGGCGCATCGCCTCGCCGTCGCCGTTCACGCCGACCGGACCCGCTACGCAGCGCGCGACACGGCGCAGGTCGGCATCGAGGTGAGGAAGCCGGACGGCACCCCCGCGCGCACCGCCGATGTCGCCTTTGCCGCGGTCGATCAGGCGCTGCTCCAGCTTGCTCCCAACGAGAGCTGGGACGTGCTGACCGCCATGATGGGCGAACGGCCGCTATCGGTGCTGACCTCGACGGCGCAGATGCAGATCGTCGGCAAGCGCCATTACGGACGCAAAGCGGTGGAGGCGGGCGGCGGCGGTGGCGGGGATCAGGCCGCGCTCAACCGCGAGAACTTCCAGCCGGTGCTGCTGTGGCGCGGCCGGGTCGCGCTCGACGCCAATGGCCGCGCGCGTGTCGCGGTGCCGATGAGCGATGCGCTGTCCTCGTTCAAGCTGGTCGCGGTCGCCGACGATGGCGCAGGGCTGTTCGGCAGCGGCGAGGCGACCGTGCGCACCGCGCAGGACCTGTCGGTCTATGCCGGCCTGCCGCCGCTGGTCAGGAGCGGCGACTGGTATGCGGCGGGGTTCACCCTGCGCAACGGTTCCGTGCACCCGATGACTGTCACCGCGACCGTCGACCTCCAGCCGCGCGTCGCCATCGGCCATCCGATCACCGTCACGATCCCGGCGGGCGGCGCGGTGCCGGTCGCCTGGAACCTGCTCGCGCCCGAGGGCGTAACGGGGCTGCGCTGGCAGGTGTCGGCGCGCGCCGCCGATGGCAGGGCGGCGGACCGGCTGATGGTGACGCAGGACGTGGTGCCGGCGATCCCGGTCGAGACCTGGGCCTCCGCCCTGTCCCGCGCGGGCGACAACAGCTCGATCCTGATCGCCCCGCCCGCCGGCGCGCTGCCCGGGCGCGGCAGCGTCGACGTGCGGCTCGACGA